>CBDUGR010000412.1:0-2876 GCA_965366515.1 uncultured Gammaproteobacteria bacterium
AAAAACTAAAATTATCATTGCTGATGAATCCATCAAGAATCTATTAGTTAGCGGCGTATTCAGGGTTGGCGAAAATGAACCACTACTTTTTGCATTGGAAAACAGTTTCAATGTTCGCGCTGTTGATCGCGGAAAAGTTGTAATGTTGCTTGCTGACAGCCCATTGAAAACAGATACATTGGTTGACACACAATAAACGCCTACCGAACAAATAATAAGTTATTGCCAGCTTGAAATATTAGGCCTATCAAAATTACATATTGCAGACAGGTCATTGCCTAACTGTGTCTGTAATCGGTTAAATGTCTTTTTCATTTTGTGCTACGGCTAAAGTTAAAGCTGTCGCGATGCAACGCTTTTTTATACACATTCTGTGTGCTACCAGTAAATATGGAGTATTAAATTCGTGTAAGAGGATGTTCTAAAAAAACTCCTCCGTATCGATTTCAATCTGAGTTTTAGCGTTATAGCGCGGACCTGTTACCGTGGAGTGATTAATAATTTGATCTAAACGCAGAACAGTTCCTGGACTCAACTCGACACTTACCGACTGGATGTTTTCTGTGAGGTGAGCCAAACTTGTGGTGCCAGGGATGGGGATAATATTGTCACTTTGACAGAGCAACCAGGCCAGAGCGAGTTGCGCTAAAGTGCATCCTTCTTCCTGAGCTATGGGTTTTACCTGCTCAAGCAGCTTTAAATTTTTCGCATAATTGTCAGCGTAAAAGCGCGGCATATTACGTCGAATATCGGAGCTTGCCAATTCGCTAACGTCCTTCAGTTTGCCCGTTAGAAAACCCCTGGCCAAGGGACTGAAGGCAACGAAGGTTATCTCCATTTCGTGACACGCGTCCAGCACCGCAATCTCTGGATTACGCGTCCATAACGAATATTCCGTTTGCACTGCCGCAATCGGGTATACGGCGTGGGCTTTGCGCAAGGTATCGGCAGAAACTTCAGAAAGGCCAATCTCCTTGATCTTACCTTCAGTGACCAGCTCCGATAAAGCGCCGACACTTTCTTCGATGGGCACATCAGGATCTCGGCGATGCAGGTAGTAGAGATCTATCACCTCCGTCTGTAGACGTTCTAGGCTATCCTCACAGGTCTGCTTGATCACCGCAGGGTGGCCATTAATTTCGCGCATACCGGCTGCGTTCTTAAACATGCCGCACTTGCTGGCTAATACAAACTGATCACGTCGTCCTTTAAGCACCTTGCCAAGTAGTGATTCATTCGTACCAAAACCATATAACGCAGCGGTATCTAGCATGCTGTACCCTAAATCCAGCGCTTGCAGCAGAATACGCTCAGCTGTCTTGGCATCGGGTGGCAAACCATATGCGTGGGACAGGTTCATACAGCCCAGACCGATTGGAGAACAGGCAAACTGGCCAAGCTGTCGAGTTACCATGAAGCACCCTCCCTATTTAGACTGTTTCAGACATTGTTCTATACGATCCAAAGTGTTCATTGCGGAGAAGCATTGCACCACACTGGCATTCGGTTCACGCTTTTCACGAATCGCATCGATAAACTCCCGATCCTGTAATTCAATACCGTTCATGGACACCGCGACATCTGACAGATCAATTAAATTTTCTCTACCATCGTAGAGCTCGTCATAACGAGCAAGGTAAGTGCCGTTATCACAGATATATCGAAAGAAGGTACCGAACGGTCCATCATTATTGAAAGAAAGGGACAGTGTGCAGATAGCGCCCGATGGTATTTTCATGCCAATACTCATATCCATTGCAATCCCCAGGTCGGGGTGAAGCGGACCTTGCATTGCCTGTATCTGACTAGCTTCTTCGCCGGTTTGGTACTGAAACAGATCAACCGTATGGCAGGCATGATGCCACAACAGGTGATCAGTCCACGAGCGTGGCTGGCCTTTGGCGTTAGTGTTGGTACGACGGAAAAAGTAAGTCTGGACATCCATCTGCTGAACTTTCAACTCCCCCGCCTGGATCTTGTTATGGATCCATTGGTGGCTCGGATTAAAACGACGGGTGTGTCCTGCCATGGCAACCAGCCCTGTCTGCTTTTGCACGTCAACAAGGCGCCTGGCATCCGCCAAGTTATCCGCCATTGGAATTTCAACCATCACGTGTTTGCCTGCTTCCAGACATTGGATAGCCTGAGCAGCGTGCATTTGTGTTGGTGTCGCCAAAATGACTGCATCGACATCATCTCGACGCAGGCTTTCTGCCAAGTCTGCGCTATAGTGCGAAATATTACGTTCTGCGGCAAACGCTTTCATTTTATCCACATCGACACCAACAACAGAGCTGACCTCTACGCCATCAATGCAACTGATTGCGTCCAGGTGTTTTATGCCAAAAGCCCCGGCAGCACCGGCTACACATATCCTCATTTGAATATCTCCAATAATTACCCGATTAATATTTACAGGTGTTGTAAAATACTGTCTGCTAACAGCTCAAATTTTTCGCTCTCCGGCTGCAATGCCAATTCACCAATTCGCTGTTGCCATTGCTCCGTCGCGTGGGTCATGTCATTGGACAACCCCAATTGCTCAACGGTCAGCGCCACCTCGCGCATTTCTGCCGCTCGACGCAGACCATGTACCATCATTCTCTCTAGCATATAGGCGGATCGGTCACGCCAGTTAAAACCTGGAAAACTTTCATCCAAAGATGCAAAAATATTTTTTTCGACACCCGCTTTCCTGGCGGCCAGTGAGCACTCTGCTGTTAGCGCCTCCATTCCTTTTATCATAATACTTCTAATCATTTTGATAGCCGATGCGCTGCCTACACCACCCTCAATCAGAGTGGCTTTCATATCCAGTTCAGCAAATACCGCTAATGCTGAATTAGCCTGGGAACCGCAGATCAACAGCGGCGTTT
>CBDUGR010000413.1:0-2862 GCA_965366515.1 uncultured Gammaproteobacteria bacterium
CAACACGAACACCAGTCATTAATGAGTAAAAACGAACACCGCAGATTGCTCGATGAGTATGCCGGTGCGACAGATTTGATGCTACAGGTCCAGTCAATTTATCAAAAATGGATGTCGCTTAAGGAGCAGCTCAACCAACTGACCCTCGACACCCAACAACAAAAAGACCAACAGGAGTTGATTCGTTACCAACTGGATGAGCTCAACAACCTAAATCTAGTAGAAGGTGAAATCGAGCTGTTAGAGCAGGAACAGACTCAATTGGCTAACGCCGAACAAATTTTAAGCGTAGGCCAGAATATCGTCACTATCTGTCGCAACCATGGAACAGACGAATCAAGTGGTGACTGCCATTCGCAGCTCAGCAATGCAATCAGCCTAAGTCAGCAACTGAGATTGCCAGAGCATCATCAGCGCAACAGTATCGAACTATTGCAAAATGCTCAGATACAAATCGAGGAAGCCTGTGACAATCTGCGGGATTACCTGGAAAGTGTGGAGATTAATCCGGAACGTCTGTTACTCGTCGAACAAAGACTGAGCGATGCGCACCAGCTTGCCCGCAAGCATCGGATTCAGCCAGCAGAACTTCCAGAACTACGCTTAAAACTGGAGAGCAATCTTGAGGAGCTGGCCAATGTCGATGAGACTCTGCTACAGCTCGAAACCGACATAGAGAGCGCCCTGCAAGCGTATAATGATAAATCTCACCAGCTATCAAAGATTCGCAGTAAATCGGCACAGCAGCTCAACCAAGTTATCATTAGCCATCTTGAGGCTATGGGCATGAAGGGCTGCGCCTTTATCACGCAACTTACGCCCTTAGCGGAAGAAAAACCGAGCGCCTCAGGCGCCGAGACTGTCGAATTTCTTGTCAGCGCCAATCCTGGGCAGGCGCCAAAGCCATTGCGGAAAGTCGCTTCGGGGGGGGAATTGTCTCGAATCAGCCTAGCCATTCAGGTTGTACTGGCAAACAAAACGAACGCTGCGACACTTATATTCGATGAGGTGGACGTGGGCATTGGGGGCGGAACTTCTGAGGTGGTCGGCCAATTACTTCGCCAATTGGGAGCAAAAGGTCAGGTTATCTGCGTCACTCACCAGCCACAGGTAGCGGCTATGGCACACCACCACCTCGCAGTGACCAAGCAAACGGAAAGCGCTTTCACCGACTCTCGTGTCGTTACATTATCCGCCGAGGATAAAATTACTGAAGTAGCGCGTATGTTGGGTGGTCTGAAACTCACCAAACAAACTATCGCTCATGCCACCGAAATGATTAAGAACACAGCAACCGATTGATCTACAAGGCATTGCGCCGAAGAAGATGCTCCAACACTAAAGCACCCTTAACTTAAATTACTGGCATTTCGAGCATAGCCCATAAATATAGTGGCTATGATCTGTCACCTGAAACCCGGCATTATCAGCAATCACCTGCTGCCTTTCCTCAATAAGCGCATCATAAAACTCTTGCACCTTGCTACATTTCACGCAGACCATGTGATCGTGATGATGACTGGAGCTTAGTTCAAATACGGATCGCCCACCTTCAAAATGGTGTCGTTTAACCAGCCCCGCAGTTTCGAACTGGGTCAACACACGATATACCGTCGCCAAGCCAACATCATCTCCCGCTTCCAGGAGCATTTTATAAACATCCTCAGCGGTCAGGTGATGGACTTTAGACTCCTCCAGAAGTTGTAGAATTTTAACCCGGGGAACCGTTACTTTCAGTCCTACATTGCGTAACTCTTGATTTTCTTCTGACATACTCTCAAACTATCTCCCTTCGCGCTTAGGTCGAAACCAGCATTATCCTATTAAGTTGCTATTAAATGGAACCATTATCGTGAGATTACCCGCTAAATTCGTTATTCTGATTTTAACCCTTACTATGGTTAGTATCTCAGCTTGCTCCTATATCCCCAAATTGCCAAAACCTAAAATGCCGAGTTTGAGTATGCTTCGGCTGGATCGTTTCCCTGGTGTCTATAAAATCGACATTCAGCAGGGCAACGTCATCACTCAGGATATGATTGACCAATTAAAACCCGGGATGACTAAGCGCCAAGTTCAGTTTGTAATGGGCTCGCCGCTGATTAAAGATAGTTTTCGACAGAATCGATGGGATTATGTTTACAGCTTTCAGCCAGGAGGCAAGGAGCGTCAACAGGAAAGCGTTACGCTATATTTTGAAAATGACCTGTTGAGCCATTTCGAAGGCGACTTCATGCCCAGTGAAACCATACTATAATCAGTAGCCTGCAGGACAAGGCATGGGCCGGACGTTATTCGGCCTTAGCGCTCTTTACCTGCTTTGCCTTGTCTGCACGAGCTGCACGAGACGCTTTTGGGTCAATTAGCAGAGGCCGGTATATTTCAACACGATCACCGGCCTTCAGCCGTTCCTTCTTGGGATCTTTAAGCATCTTTCCAAAAATGCCCATCTTATCTTCATTAAGGTTAATTTGACTGAAGTGCTCGGCAATACCCGACTGTTCTGCGGCATCATAAGCGGTAGTGCCTTCATCGACTTTCACCGGGATAATCATCTGTTTATCAGGTAGCGCGTAAGCCAGCTCTACCAATATCTGCTTTGTCTTATCCATAAATTTCATTCGCTCTGCGACAAAATGCATCCACCATTGTATTGGCCGCCTCATTAAAAATGGCTCCCAGCGCCATGGCTGTCAGCCTGCCAGAAAACTCAAAATCCAAATCCAGCGTGATTTTGCAGCCGTGATCATGCAGAGGTTTAAATTGCCAGATGCCTTTCAAATGCTTGAAAGGCCCCTCAACCAGCTCCATTTCAATACGCTCATTTTCACATAGTTGATTTCTGGTGGTGAATTTGTGCCC
>CBDUGR010000414.1:0-2829 GCA_965366515.1 uncultured Gammaproteobacteria bacterium
CAATTGATAAAGGGTAGCAAAGAGAGTTGGGTTTGAGAAAAATAACTTAGACGACAGAAATTGGAGATTAGAGGCCATACCAATCTCTAATCACCCATCTTTCAATGCTCATTCCTTAACAGATATGCTTACCCCAGCGCTGGTACGATGCCAAGCTGTTGCAAAAAGCCCAGTTAGTCTGAATATTGCCACTCCTCGACGATCTTGCCGTCTTCTATGTGTACTACAATGCAGCCTTGCAAAGTCACTTACGTGACAGCAGCCACATTTGCTCAATATTTCTGTCGCAGTTAGCTTGGCTGGTTACGCCTGTCCTGGAGGGACGTTAGAATTGAAGCAATCGTATATGATCTTCCAAGAACCATCAGATTGCCTTTCATACAGGGTTAAGGCTTTGCCAGATGGCATCGCATTGATCGTCTCGCCACCCGCCTTTGGGGTCATTGTCAATGTGTATGTACAATGAGACAGGCCAAAGTCGCCATATACTTTAGCATCCTCTATGCTGTGGATGGCTATATCCAGATTCATCTGATCGAATGCGGGCTTCATGCCTTCTCGTATCTGTTCTTTCCCGATTCTAGCAGGAGAATCTGGCGGCATCTGTACCCCATTGTCAGCCCATAATGAAATCCAAAGATCGAAATCTCCAGTGTTACAACTGACGCCATATTGGCTCAATATCTCTCTGATCGCAGTAATATCGGTTTCCACATCTATCTCCTTTTCTTGCAGTTAAGTCTTAATCAGGGTGATTGTTGGGAGTAGCCAATGCGATTCCCTCATTTTTCCCCTTAATGGTTAGACCCATGTTCAAATTTTGAGTAACCTCAATTAGATTATTTGGGAGTTGATTTGCACACAATGTCTTTAGACATCACCTCCTTCAATATTTGATCGTTAAAATCACAGGCAGTCTACACCACCAAAATCGTACGAATTACCGCACCATTGATAAAAGCTGCACATGAACATCACGAATTGCGATTCAGTAACGGCCGTTCCGGTGGCGGAAAATAAATTGTCAAACTCGATGGAGGGGTGAAGACAGCAGCGGCATCCCGGTAATTATTTTGCTTAACTCGCACTGTCCAGTATAACAAAACCCGAGGGTGTTTGGGAAGTAGGAAATGTCACGAATGACCGTAAGAGGCCCTTCCACTTCAAAAGTGAAGCCAGCAAAGTCATCGCCACTGGGGGGTACTCGTTGGATAAACGGCCGATGCTGATAAGTTCCAATAGCGTTGAGAAAATGCGGATAATGGTGAATCAAGCCATGTAAATTCATACCTAAAATAGAATGAGGTGTGATTTTATCAAACATCACCAATTATGCGGTTTAATTCATCTTCTCGCGAAAAAAATAGCTCAGATGAGGTTTTTCAGGGTACGGGTATTCGTTAGTGACATTTATATTGAGGCAATGCGGCTTCTGGGCACAAGTAACTTGTTTGCAATATAATTCTGAATATTCTTGCACTTGTTCTAACACATGAGTTAATTTCACCTGTTAACGTTAAATTTGGAACCAATGGTCATTTCCAGCCGTTATCTTTCACCTAGACGCGAGTATGATTAGATGATTTTCCCCAAGAATAATCTACTAGACCAAAACCGCCTGGCCCATTTGAGAACCATTGTTGGTTCTGGACCAGTGCTAATTCTGACTCACGACAATCCAGATCCGGACGCGCTGGCTTCCGGTAAGGCTTTCGCTACTTTGCTAAAATCAGCCTGGAACATTCCAAGCCAGCTATTGTACAGCGGGTTAGTCCAAAGACCGGAAAACCGTGCGATGCTCAACCTCTTGACCCCAGAATGGGTGCATAGCGACGTGCTTCCCGGATTGGACCAATTTTCTGCCGTAGCTTTGATCGACACCCAACCAGGGGCAGGAAATAATCGCTTGCCTGCCACTCACATCCCTCAGATTGTCATAGACCATCATTATCCTAAGCGGGAAACAATAGGACTGGTACCTTATACTGACGTTCAGCCGGAGATAGGGGCTGCTGCTACTTTGTTGGATCAATATCTGGAAGCCGCTGGAATAGTGCCTGATTCCGATTTGGCAACCGCGATGTTCTACGCGCTCAAGACCGATACACGTGGTCTATCACGCGGCGCTTCCACGACCGACGAAGTTGTTTACCTCAAACTATTGGCCCAGATTGACCATAGTAAGCTGGCTCAGATAGAGCAAGCTGGGTTGCCACAGGCATATTTTCGCGCCTTTAGCCACGGATTGCATGCCGCACGAGTTTATACTCAGTCCCTCGTGGCCGATCTTGGGACGATGCACATCCCGGACCTAGCAGCGGAAATGGCTGATTTACTCATCCGATTGGACAGAGCACGAGCTGTACTTTGCCTTGGCGTTCATGATAAAACCCTGCTTCTCTCAATCCGTACCGAACCCATGGGGCAGGATGCCGGTCTTCTCGTTCAACAGGTGATTGTTTCTCAAGGTAAAGCGGGCGGACATGGTACGATGGCAGGTGGTCAGGTGCCCCTACTGGCTGGACAGGAGGTAAATCACCTGGTAAATGAGATCGTAGACCGTTTTTTGGAAGTCATGGGGGAAACGGGAAAAGGCGAAAGCTTATGTTGAGCAAGTCAGAAATTGGATAATTCAGGAACATGGCAATTTGTCCCCCTGCTTCTTTTCCAGTTGCCTTTCTGGAGGCGATATGATGGCGACTTCACTGTAATATCACATGCGCTCACGCCTGATTTCCCTGAAAGTTCAATTTGTATGCAAGTCGAATAGGAAACGATAGCATATCATTCAAGCTAATCAATTAAGACGAGTTAGAATAACAGATTATG
>CBDUGR010000415.1:0-2829 GCA_965366515.1 uncultured Gammaproteobacteria bacterium
AGCCGATATGGCAGAAGATAACGATCGGATATGAAAGCTCCGCTCAAAACTGTGGGATAGTTTTCGTGAAATGGATGAGGTTTATTTAAATGGTGACGAAAACCAGCGCTTGCCCGGAATTTTGAACGTCAGTTTTAACTTTGTTGAAGGCGAGTCATTGATGATGGCATTGAAGGATTTGGCCGTGTCATCTGGCTCCGCCTGTACTTCTGCGAGCCTGGAGCCTTCCTATGTGCTCCGTGCGCTAGGTATGAGTGACGAGATGGCTCATAGCTCAATTAGGTTTTCCATCGGCCGGTTTACAACGGAAGAAGAGGTGGATTATGTGGTTGGCCATGTGCGAGAAGCAGTGGAAAAACTGAGAGCACTCTCCCCATTATGGGAAATGCATCAGGACGGAATTGATTTATCGACTGTGCAGTGGGCTGCACATTAAGCAGCAACTGGCAGAATTGAGAGGTTAGGAAAATGGCATATAGCGATAAAGTACTGGAACATTATGAAAATCCGCGTAACGTGGGCGCTTTGGATAAAGAATCTGGCGACGTGGGAACGGGAATGGTAGGCGCGCCTGCCTGTGGTGATGTGATGCGTTTGCAAATCCAGGTTAATGACGATGATATCATTGAGGACGCCAAATTTAAGACCTATGGCTGTGGCTCGGCGATTGCATCCAGTTCACTATTAACCGAGTGGGTTAAGGGTAAAACTCTTGACGAAGCGACGCAGATCAAGAATACCGATATTGCAGAAGAGCTGGCATTGCCACCCGTTAAAATTCACTGTTCGGTATTGGCCGAAGATGCAATTAAGGCGGCGATCTCGGATTTAAGAAGTAAGCGGGAATCGAAATTATAGTATTTCCGGTGACGGATGTTTTCAGTGTTGTATAGCTGATGATCCAGCACCGGAATGTAGGGAGTATTTATGGCGATAACAGTATCGGAATCAGCTGCTGAGCATGTGTCGCGGCAGCTGGGTAAAAGAGGCAAGGGCTTGGGAATACGTGTTGGTGTGCGCACCAGTGGCTGCTCTGGTTTGGCCTACGTATTGGAATTTGTTGACGAAGTGGCAGATGATGATCAGGTTTTTGAGGGGCATGGCGTAAAGGTCATCGTCGATGAAAAGAGTCTTGCTTACCTGGATGGCACTGAATTGGACTTTGTTAAAGAAGGCCTTAATGAGGGCTTTAAGTTTACCAACCCGAATGTGAGTAGCCAGTGTGGCTGCGGAGAGAGCTTCAATATATAGCGAGAGCTTTTAGGCCAGGTTAAGGGTTTTAAGTTTACGCTTGTGAGCACCCAATTATTGTCGTTAGATATACCCTACGAACAGAGATTTAATCCGCGGTTAATAACGGCGGAAAAGATGAAGGTGGATAAATTCTGTGACAGCCCCCCAAAACTACTTTCAGCTTTTCGGGCTAAATCAACAATTTGATATAGATCTTGCTAGCTTGGCTAGTGCCTACCGAAATATTCAGCGAACGACACATCCTGATCGCCATGCGCATTCATCGAAGCGCGATCAGTTGTTATCTATGCAATATACCGCAAATATAAATGATGCTTACGAAACTCTGACCTGTCCATTGAAACGTGCAACGTATCTGCTTAAGCTAAATGGAATCGATTTGGCAGAAGATAACTCGACCAATATGGATCCAGAGTTTTTAATGCAGCAAATTGAGTTAAGAGAAAAGCTCGAGGTCGCGCAGCACGCCAATGATCCGGAGACGGAGCTGGATAAAATATCGTCGCATTTACATGAGCAGATGTTGTCCTTTCAGGATAAATTTAGAACAATGCTGGGAGACGATAAAGGCAGCTCTTTGGAAAAAGCGGTGGAAATTGTTAAAAAGATGCAATTTGTCGCTAAAATGCAACATGAAGTAGAGCGACTGGAGGAAGAGTTGCCCGATTACTAGCCTGAATTAAGGCCCGTCAACAGGCCTAGGGTACGAACCTGATATGAATAAGAGAATTTTCTATGGCGTTACTACAACTGGCTGAACCGGGAGAAAGCCCTCAGCCTCACCAGCATAAATTTGCGGTTGGTATCGATCTGGGTACAACTAACTCATTGGTTGCGACAGTTAGAAGCGGCTCTGCTGAGGTGATACCAGATTTGCAGCAGCGAAAATTATTACCTTCCGTGGTGCGCTATTGCGCTGAAGGTGTAGTCGTTGGTGAAGATGCGAAAAAAGCGGCAAAAGAAGATCCTCTTAACACCATTGTGTCAGTTAAGCGATTATTGGGGCGTGGCGTAGCGGATGTTAAAACGTTTGGCGAGCAGATGCCTTACCGATTTGTGGAGAAAGAGAAGGGCGGAATGCCCTATATCACAACGGTGGCAGGTGATGTAAGTCCGGTTAGCGTTTCAGCAGAAATACTCAAGGTACTAGCTTTACGTGGTGGTGAAGCCCTGGGTGGTGAACTTGATGGGGCAGTGATTACAGTGCCAGCCTATTTTGATGAATCACAAAGGCAGGCCACCAAAGATGCGGCAAGGCTAGCAGGGATAAATGTTTTGCGACTGCTGAATGAGCCAACTGCTGCGGCTGTCGCTTACGGTTTGGATAAACAGGAAGAAGGAGTTATTGCTGTTTATGACCTGGGGGGAGGGACTTTTGATGTATCCATTCTACGCCTGCAAGCCGGGGTTTTTGAGGTGTTATCTACAGCTGGGGATACCGCATTAGGTGGTGATGATTTTGACCATGCTATTGCTGAATGGCTGATGAAAAAGGCGGGAATTGAACAGAATCTCGATCATTCTGAATCAAGAGATTTGCTTCAGCTAGCTTGCCAGGCTAAAGAGCATCTGTCT
>CBDUGR010000416.1:0-2792 GCA_965366515.1 uncultured Gammaproteobacteria bacterium
AATCGAGTCATCAAATATTTTTCTTGGCTCATCCAATTCAAAATGCATGACATTTTCACAACCCTTGCCATCGACTTTGGCGTCTTCAAGTTGCTGCTTCCTTTGACTGCCTTCTTTGCCAATCTCAGAGTCTTTCATCGGTTTCGAAGCGAGGTTATCAATTACGCGCTCGAATATCGAAGAGATCCGCCCCCGCACATGCAGCTTGGCCATGGGAGAGCGCATCAGATTCGATTCCGATTGCTCAACATGAACCAGACGACTATTCAATATTGCCGATTTATCCCACGCATTTGAAGTGAATTCACCCAGTGAAGCACCAGCCACAACAACGGTATCCACTTCAGGATCATTTAACGCATCAATAGCGCTCTGATGTCCGGCAAAACCTATCACACCCCTGAATAACGGATGATAGGGACTGATAAAACTTTTGCCGTCTGGTGTGGCTAACAGGGGGGCATCCAGCAGACAGGCCACATCAACAATCTGGCTTGCCGCTTCACGAGCCCCAACGCCCAGTACAAAAACAGTCTTTTTTGAGGTCGACAACGTTTTACATAATTCTGCGATCGCAGAATCATCCTGCAGCACAGACTGCCTCATGATCTTGGAAATATTATAGGAGGGGCCGTGTGGAACCTGGGAATAAAATATATCTGCAGGGATACTCAAGTGTACCGGACCATAGGGCGGACTTAATGCCGTCATAATTGCGGTAATCAGCTTATGTTCAAACTGCTGTACGTGACTTACCAAGGTATTGTAACGCGTACAAAACTGATACATTCCCACCACGTTAACGCCGGTATCTCCGGATTCCTGCATGGCCTTGCGGCCAAATTTTTCCTGCGCAGTTTGCGGAGTGATGACCAGCAGCGGCGTATTGTTTTCATAGGACGAAGCTACACCGGTAATCATATTGGTAGCGCCAGGGCCGGTGGTTGAACAACAAACGCCTAATTTTCCAGCATTACGTGCATAGGCGTCAGCCATAAATGCAGCACTGGTTTCATGACGCGCGACCACCGGACGAGGACCACCTCTGCGCGCACTTCTGGCCAAAGCATTATAAAGAGGCTCAATGGCACCGCCGGGAATCCCGAAGACGTATTCAACATTAAGCTGTTCTAAATATGAGACCAGCAGGTCTCCCAACTCGACAGGCTCAGACTTTCGCTTCTCTTCGCGAAGCTCCTCCAGCCCAAAAACATCGGCGCTCATTGTCCTACCCGCTGTTTAGTTATTTTTTTTCTTTGGTTGGTTGTTCTACCCACAAGCCGCCTCGATTTCCTATCATTTGCGGCTATTTATATAATAATTTACTTTAACTTCGCAACCTTAATTGTTTTTTTTATTACAAATTATTGATTCGAATCTAATGCTACCATGAGACAAAGTGCCTTTATTTTTGCCTGCACTGCCTGTCAACGCTTTAGTGAGTCACGCCGATAGCTCCCGGTAACCTGATGTCCATAGATATGGGGAGATGGTCTGAGACGGAATGATGCATCACCTCCACCTTTTCGATTTCCAGGCTTGGACTCACCAGTATATGGTCATAATTATAGATCGGGCGCCAGCTTGGATAAGTGTTATAGCTGCCCTGAGCCGAGCGTAAACCAATATCACTCAAGGGCGAAAGCTTGAGCACGCGCTCGGCCCGGCTATTCAGATCACCCATCACAACAACGTGGCGATAATCTGCAATCAGCTCGCGGATATAGGAAAGCTGATTCCTCCTGGCCCGCTGCCCCAAAGAAAGGTGCAACAGAACCAACACTAGCGGCTCCGCCAACGAACCGAACTGCATGAAAATTGCTCCACGTCCGGGCAACATTCCTGGCAGCTTATGATCTTCAATCGAGTTTGGTTTTGGACGACTCAGCACACCATTACTGTGTTGTGCAAATTTACCCAGGTTCCGGTTGAGCTGCTGATACCAATAGGGAAACCCCGCCGCTTCGGCCAGATATTGAACCTGATTAACATGACCTGACCGGATACTGCCACCGTCTGCTTCCTGCAGGGCGACAATATCATAATTCGCGAGTAACCGGGCAATCCGGTCTAGATTCTGGGATCGCCCCTGATGCGGCAAGATATGCTGCCACCCGCGTGTCAGATAATGCCGATAAGAATGGCTATGTATGCCCACCTGAATATTATAACTGAGCAGCCTTAAATAGGTACGAGCTTCGCGCCAGCTGTGCTCTCCTGGCGCGCTATGATCATAGGAGACAATGGTCGCAGGCGCGCAACCAGCTGTACGTTTTAAGTTAGTTGAGAAACGCCGAAGCATCTATTTTGTCGCTCCTCTCACTGCGCCATAAAACTCTTCTATCACAGAGGCCGGAACCGCAAAAATTGGCGCATTCAAATCTGCAGCAACTGTACATCAGCCAAGGCGTAAATCAGCCTGGGTGTCTTAGCTGGCTTTCTTCTGCCTTTCTTTGTTAATCAAAAATTCAACCACATCGAACAATTCCTTGTCGCCGCCCTTCATACCCATACCAACACGATACTTCCCATTAACAATAATAGCAGGCACCCCGGTAGCGCGGTATTTTCTTTGGTTCATTTGCGCTTTTTGTAGTTTGCTACTGACTGAAAACGACTTAAATGCCTGATTAAAGTCTTTTTCCTCTACCCCGTGTTTGGCAAAAAAAGCCGCCAACGAAGCCTGGTCTGAAATATTCTCCCTTCTCTCATGCATCGCTTTAAAAAGCGCAGGGTGCGTTTCTTTTTCTACACCCAACAACGCAGCTGCATAATAGGCCCTGGCATGCGTC
>CBDUGR010000417.1:0-2786 GCA_965366515.1 uncultured Gammaproteobacteria bacterium
ATAGCTTTCAACCTGCCCGCCACCCGGTAGTCCAGAGAGTGATCTTTCCACGTCTTTCAATTTTTTTGGATTGCGACCGTGCAACAGAACATGGTGGCCCATTGATACCAGCATTCTAACCGTTGCTAATCCGATGCCGTCTGTTGATCCCGTAACTAGAATGATTTTTTCCATAGCTGTAACCTATTAGAGACCTTTGCATAACGTAGCAAGCGACGGCAAGACAAAGCAAAAATTGGCGAAAAAGCGGAGTTTATAGGTATAAATGAGCATTTTGAGCCGATTTTTAACGCCCTATTGCCTAGCGTAGTAGTTATGCATAAGTCTCTATTAAACTAATCAAAACAAAATAAAGGTAGATCAAAATCCTTCCAGTACTATTTTACCGATCGCTTTACCACTTTCGATATTCGCATGGGCCCGTTTCAGGTTTTCTGCGTTGATCAACCCATAGTGCTCACCCAGCGTCGTTTTAATCCGTCCTGCATCGATAAGATCTGCGATGCTGTTTAGCAAATCTCGCTGTTTATCGATGTCGTCGGTATTAAACATCGAACGGGTATACATGAACTCCCAATGCAATGAAATTGATTTTAATTTCATTTTTTTAATATCCAGCGATATTTGAGGATCATCGATCAGCCCAAACTTGCCCTGTGGTGCAAGGCTTTCTACAATCTCATCATAATGCTGATCGGTGGCATTCAAAGACGCGACATGGGTAACCGTATCAAGGCCGATACGCTTAAGCTCGGTACTTAGCGGTTTGCGATGATCTATCACATAATCAGCCCCTAGCTCCTTCACCCATTGATGGCTTTCTGCTCTTGATGCGGTGCCGATAACCACGGCATTAGTCAACTGCGCAGCCAGTTGCACAAGAATTGAACCCACCCCGCCAGCAGCACCGATGATCAGGATCCGCTCATCACCTGTTTTCTCAGGTGTAGTAACGCGCTCAAGTCCCAGGCGATCAAATAGCAACTCCCAAGCTGTAATTGCCGTGAGCGGAAGCGCAGCGGCTTCAGCATTGGATATAGATTCAGGTTTGCGTCCCACGATACGCTCATCGACCAAGTGATATTCTGAATTTGTGCCCGGGCGAGTGAGATCGCCTGCGTAAAAGACTTTGTCACCCTTTTTGTAAAACTGCGTTTGCTCTCCAATCTCAATGACTTCACCAACCGCATCCCAGCCGATAACCTTATACTCACCGTTTTCAGGCTGCACGTTTGCTCGGATTTTGGTATCAACGGGGTTTACCGAAATCGCATCAATCTTTACCAGCAGGTCGCGACCGACAGGTTTAGGTGTGGGTAGTTCGATGTCTATTAGGGAATCCTGATAATTAATTTCGAGTGATTTCTGGTAACCAATAGCTTTCAAAATGTGCCTCCATTAATTTGTTGGTCTATCGTTTGAATGGAGACATTGTGAACTAATATAGTTAAACTAAAAACAGGGTAATACTTTAATCAGTTTCAAAAATATTTTGATAATGAATACTTCAGACTTAGTACTTTTTGTTAGAACTGCCGATACTGGCAGCATTACAGCCTCAGCTGAACAACTGGGTATCACACCAGCAGCGGCCAGCGCGGCATTGAAGCGGCTCGAAAAGCAGCTGGACGTTCAGCTTTTTATTCGTTCCACCCGGCAACTGCGTATCACCTCAGAGGGTGAGCGTTTTTTGTTGTACTGCCGCCAAGCTCTAGCCTCGCTGGACGAAGGAAGGGCTTCACTCAATACCATGCGCGGGAAAATAGCCGGCGAGTTACGCCTGTCAGTTTCTTCGGATCTGGGGCGTAATATAGTGCTGCCCTGGCTAGATGAAGCAATGGGGGAACATCCTGCGTTGTCGTTGCACTTAAGTGTGGGAGACATATTATCGGACTTTTATCTCGACCGTATCGATGTCGCTCTACGTTACGGTGAACCTGAAGACTCCAGCATGGTGGCTTTTCATATCGCAACCGTAAATCGGCTGGCTTTTGCATCCCCCGGCTATCTCGCTCAATTTGGTGAGCCTATACATCCAGAAGAGTTACGCAACCACAACTGTCTACTTTATCAGCTAGGCAGTCGAACATACGACACCTGGATGTTCTCCAAAGATGGTGAGCGCCACAAAGTACAAGTGCGGGGTAATCGTGAGAGTAACGATGCAGATATTGTCAGACGTTGGGCTTTGGCCGGCAAAGGCATCGCCTTTAAGTCTATCTTGGATGTAAGTGCCGATTTGCGATCCGGTCGTGTCATCAAGCTACTAGCCGATTACCAATCGGAACCCCTAAGTACCTGGCTTATTTGCCCAAGCCGAAAACAGGTAACACCGGCAATACTGATGCTGCGGGATTTGCTACGGATGAAATGTACCGAAGTTTTATCGGGGCTTTGATTCCACTAATCGTCAACGGTTGTTAGATCAAATCTACAGGCTGTTGAAAAACTAATTTGCTTGCGCTGGTATTGTTAAATATCTAATTCACACTATTACTCGACATAAGCGCTTCTAACAATAGTAAGGAGCTTTAAAATGTCAGGTAAGCAGCAAAACTTTGCACTGCAATCTTTCCATCCCTAATGATATAGGTATCAGTTCCCAACGGTATTTCGTCTCCTGCCTGCCATAGAATGTAAGCCGTACCGTCGAATATATCCTGACGCAAAATTTTGAGCTTATGCAATACCGCAGAAGGGACAGTCGCTAGAAAACCGACAAACAGATTTTCCAGATTCTTTAGCCCTTGTACCGGGCCTTCCGGTGTGTAAACAAGCGAACTCTC
>CBDUGR010000418.1:0-2777 GCA_965366515.1 uncultured Gammaproteobacteria bacterium
ACCCATCAATGCTCAGACCGAATCATTACGCGTTAAACTGGCGGTAAAAGAGCATTGTACACATCTCTATGATATGGCCATGCTGGCCCATGACTATGCATCCACTCCCGAGACGGAACAAATCTACGATATTGCGGTGACCGATGAAGTGGAGGGTAAATGTTGGTTGTCTATCGACAATAATGAGGAGCAGTTGCATAAGTGGTGTGTGGAGCAAGGCATAATAACCGGCCCGGACATTTTTCAGGGACTGCCGATGATGCGCGGATTCTACGCCTGGGCATCGCAACAGTTTTCAGGTAAAGCGTTAGAGGCAGCGATATTATTACAGAGGGGTTTTTTTGTCTCCCATACTCGACGCTACGATTTTAAAAATGCTTACGGCGGAGCGGCCGTCCGGGATGGGTTGCCGCATGGTTCTTGTTATACCTATAACCGTGGCGTGGTGGAGCGGGCGCATCGTATGGAAGGTTCGGTTCGGGATTTTACCCACCTCTCGGATCAGTTGTTGCGATTCAAGTGATAGATTTAGGGAGGAGTATCCGATTAGTTAAATGATAATCATGTGAGTAGAGTTGCTGATTGCAGCAGTTTGCCCGCGTTCATAAACGGACAACTTAAGGTCGTTTTGGGTCAATTGGGGATTGTTTCCTGCAAGCCGGTTTATCCCGTACGGAATAGGTATTAGAGTGGAGCGGTAGCACGATTGGAACTGATCAAAATAGGGTTGATTCAATGGCAACCGAAATTAAGAATCTTTATGTCCGACTGAAACGATATATCGCCCGCTATTTAAATAGACCGGAGGATGTTGAGGATCTGACCCAGGAAGCATTTCTGCGAGTGCTCGAGGCTAGTTCCAAAGGCAAAATTGAGAATCCCAAAGCCTACCTTTACCGCACGGCCCATAATCTGGCGCTTAACTCTCTGGCACGCAAGTCCAACCATTTATTATGTTATATAGAGGATTTGGCTGATTCAAATGTCATAGAAAAAGGTGTTCCCCTCGAAGATCAGGTAAACTTCCAGAAGAACTTTGAATTGTTTTGTCATGCGACATTGGAACTACCGGAGCGGTGTCGTGAAGTGTTGATTCTACGCAAGGTGTATGGTTTGTCACAAAAACAGGTAGCTCAAAAGCTTAATATCAGCGTTAGCACCGTTGAAAAACATTTGGCGAAGGGTATTTCACGCTGTGCTGCCAGCTTGGAGAGCTGGGAGTCTGACGGGGTGCCTGATAGATATAAAACCTGTTCGTCACGGCAGCATAAATCATGAATAAAGTGATAGCCTTCCCCAATCAAGTGCGTGTGCGGCAAGAAGCCGCCGCTTGGCTTGCCCGGCTCGATGGCGATGCGCTCTCGGAGCAGGAGCAGGCGGAACTGCGAGACTGGTTAAACGCTGATCCTCGTAATTTCGAATCACTGCGTCAAATGGTGCAACTCTGGGGCGATTTAGATTGCATGGCAGTGTTAGCCAAGTTATTCCCCTTGCAGGCTGAGTCTGCTAATCGTTTCGCATGGGCTTGGCCTCGTACATTCGCATTTTTGGGGGTAGCCATGTCTATCCTGATGCTCTCTGCACTATTTCTGGAAGATATTTTGAGCCATAACCCTGTTTTTCCAAATGAAACTGCAAATCGCGCAGAACCTTTAGAACTGGTTTACCAGACTGAAATTGGAGAGCAGTCAGAGATATCACTCAATGACGGCTCTACACTCACACTTAATACCAATAGTCAGGCGCGGGTGCGCTTTAACCAACTAGAGCGTGCCATATTTCTACTCGAGGGTGAAGCATATTTTGAAGTAGTGAAAAACCCCGATGTGCCTTTTGTGGTATATGCGGGTAACGGTCAGGTACGGGCTCTTGGCACAGCTTTTAATGTGCGGTTGGAAGGTGAGCGTGTAGAAGTGCTAGTCGCGGAAGGTGTTGTCCAGGTAGTAGCCAATACCACAGTAAATGCTCAGCATCCAACAGGGTCGTCAGCAGAATTAAACATCCCCCAAAGTAAAATTGTAACTTTGAAACAGAGTGGTGTCGCCGAATACAGTGAAATTATTGAAACTGCGGATTATTTGACAGAGGAAAACCTGGGACACCGTCTGGCCTGGCATCAAGGTAAGTGGCTTTTCGAAGGCGAAACTCTCGCAGAGGTAATTAATGAAGTTAGCCGATATACTGATAAACGGATTGAAATTATTGACCCTCTCATAGCTGATCTGCGCATCGGCGGTTATTTTGATATCGGCGAAATCGAAGCCTTTATGGCTGTATTGCAAGCAGGATTTGGTGTTTCCGTAAATAGAGTGGGGGACAACCTGATTCAGTTATCTGCCTTGGATAACAAGAATTCGCATTGACCCTATCTGATTAAAATTAAGCTTTCCATCGAAAGGTTGTTTTGCAAAAAAATAAATTTAAAAGTAGCGGGTTTTTATGGCTGACCTGTCTTCATTAACTAAGGGTCTGAACAGGGCGCTTGGGGATAAACAGGCAGGGTTGGCTGACGACGAACAAAAATGCCCCTTGCGGGCAATCAGTTTTGTTGAATTAGTCCTCCTTTTGTTCCTGACAGGTGTGCAAGTGGCCTGGAGCGGGGACAAGCAAATCGATTTTGAAATCCCCCCATCCAAGGCTTACGAGGCCCTGAACCTGTTCGCCCGCCAGGCTGATATACAGCTTATTTATCCGTTTGATCTGGTTAAAGATCTGCGGCTAAAAGGGCTCTCCGGTCAATACACAATCGAGAAGGGTATACAAAAACTCTTAGCAGG
>CBDUGR010000419.1:0-2774 GCA_965366515.1 uncultured Gammaproteobacteria bacterium
CACAATAAGGATAAGCACCATTGTGCTGCTGGCCTGCTCCCAAAGCAGCCGCAGGGGATGTTTGCCCCTTTTGCTGATGAGTTCGTTACGGCCAACCTCTTGCAGCCGCTGCTGTACGGCTTCAGTAGACAAACCATGTTCCAGGTTTGTGTGTAATTCATTGACGATTGATTCAACATTGTTTGTATGCCAGTTTTGCATAAATCTTTTCTCTTCGTATGTAGATAAGCTTGATGATTTGTTTTGGCCTGCCAAGGGGTCAGGCTTTTTTGATAATTTTGGGCGGCGAAAACTGCGTGCGGAAAAATTGAAAAATGACTTTGATGCTGGCCAGTACAGGCACAATCAGCAAAGCGCCTAGCAAACCCGTAAAAGCCAGGGCCGCCAGGAGCGAGATGATAACAACGCCGGGATGCAGCTTGAGCGCCTGCCCCATCAGCTGGGGACGCAACCATAAATTGTCCACCTGCTGAATGGCAGTGTAAACGGCTATAAGCAAAATAACCAGACCAATAGGTGAAAGTGGCAGCCAACCGTGGCGAAATAGCCACAAGATGAGGCCCGTACTGGCCACAAGCAGCACGCCTAATACAAGAAAGATTATCAATTGTGCCTTTAAAAAGATTTGCCAGACGCTGTCTAACTCTTCGATAAGTGCCCGCGCTTTTTTGTGCTGCGCCTTTGGCAGATACTTGATCAGACTCGGAATAATGCGTTGCCCATCGCGCATCAGGTAATAAAGGCTAACCAAGATGACGAGGCTCCAGATGAGGTTGTCTGCCAGCCCACCCAGCCAACCGCCAGAAGCGGCAGGCAGGCTGGTAACGGCGTTACTGGCAGCTCGCTGCAGGTAGTCCAATAAGACTTGGGGCTGAATGGTGAAATTGAGGATGGTGAACGGCCGTTCCAACAGCAATAAAATCTCTGACCAAGCTTGCCGCAGCTCCTGACTCCATTCTGGAGCCTGTTCCACGATAAGGCTGCTAATAGCATAGATAAGAGCTGCTAGTAGGAGCAGGAGCAGCACAAAAACCATGAGGGTGGCTACTTTGCGACGCAGTCGCCACCTTTTTTCCAGGTGGCAGACAAGTGGATTTAATAAATAGGCAATGAGGACAGAGACAAGAAGAGAACGCCAAAGTGGACCTGTGAGAATAATCAGAGTCAGGAGTCCAGCAAGGCCAACCAGGAGCCATAGAGATTGAGGAGAAGCCAAAAACTTTGTCGTTTTATTCATAAATGATAATCGTTTTGAAGCAACATTAAAAAGCCAATTCCAGTGTTTATTACGCCCCACACAAGCGCGAAGACGCCGCTCACTAGCGTCACCCAGCCAATATCAGGCTGGAAAAGAATAATGGTGGAAATGTTTGCTTCGAAGACTGTGGGCAAAGTCACCAGTAGCACATAGGCGAGAAAGGCATTCCAAATTAGAGGCACAGCGATATGACGCGCGGCGTGAATCTGCATTGAGTTTTGTGTAGTTCCACGCCAGAAACGGATGCGGCGGATCGTAGTCACGACAGCGGTGATATGCAATAAAGGAATCAACATTACGAGCGCATAAATGATCCGCATATAAAGGAATTCATTCCCCGGTTTGATTTCTTGACCGAGCAACATTCGCACTACGCTGCTTGGAACTCTTGATATTCGAATCCCAAACATGGGACTATATGTGTTCATGATCATCGCAATAGCCATGTCTTTCTCTGGCACTAGGAACATGTCAGTGGCATACCCTGGAACTTCTCCATTATGGCTGATCACCTCAACATCTTGAAAGTGATGCACTTTCCAACCCATGGCATAAAATTCGGTTGTACCTGGTATCGGGGCATCGGGATGATGTAATGTGGAAATTCCGGTCGAGGATAGCACAGATACACCATCATAGCTCCCCTCATTCAATTGTGCGATCAAATAATGTCCAAAATCCTCAGCGCTCATAGTGAGTTCCCCTGCCGGGAGGGAACTACGCACGAAGGGTAGGTTAGGCGAAGCAATCGGTATCCCAAACCATTTTTGGTAGCCTATAGCGAGTCCACCTTGTTGAGCCTCAGCTTTCGATGTAAAGCTGTTTTGCATATCGAGGGGCTTATAGATATGCTCTCTGATGTACGTCTCATAGGATTGGTCAGTGACCGCCTGAATGATCATACCCAAGGTAACATAGTTTGCGTTGGAATATTCATAACGCTCACCCGGTGGCGCAATGAGTTCGACATTCGCCAATGCTCGCACATTATTCTCGATGGCTAAATCGCCTAGATCGGTATTTGCCAATTGCTCCCGTCCGATGGATACGGGCAGCCCGCTTGTCTGGTTGAGAAGCTGGCGGACAGTGATCATTTCAGATGCAGTGGAATCTGCAACGTGGAACCATGGCAGGTAAGTCTGCACCGGCGCATCTAACTCAACCTTGCCCACTTCAACCAATTGCATGATGGCAAGTGCAGTAAACGATTTGCCTGTAGAACCCGTGAAGAAAGGTGTCTGTGGTGTGACCGGACGGCCGTTTGCATCGGCAACCCCAAAACCCTTCAAGTGAACAATTTGATCCCCCTCCACAATAACAAGAGCTGCACCAGGGATATCAAGTTCTTCCATCTTTGTGCTGATGTAAGCGTCAATTTCTTCAAAATCTGAAAGTCTGGCTTGCGCGAAGGATCGATTAACTGTAAAGCCAGAATAAATGACTACCAAAATCGCCATACTGAAAAAAGCGATTTTTTGAATCATAGCGCTTGCCTCGTTCCCGTCTCACGAGCCTG
>CBDUGR010000420.1:0-2758 GCA_965366515.1 uncultured Gammaproteobacteria bacterium
AAAGAGTGGCGTCCATTCGTTGCCAAAAATCAGGGGCACGCAAAAACACCGACGATAGAATCCTTTAGTCTGTCACCTAAAGCATTACAGGCAATTTTTTCAATATTAAGTAGTTTTTTTACTTATCTGGTCCAGGAGGAATACGCGGCTCAAAACCCGGTGGCTCTGATCAGACAAAAAAGCAAATACCTTAGAAAGCAGCAACAGAAGGCACGTATTAGGCGTCTGACGGACCTGCAATGGACTTATGTGGTGGAAACCGCTGAGGTTCTTGCAGCAGAGAATCCTGCTTTGCATGAACGCACGCTGTTTGTCATCCAAGCGCTTTATGGTATGTATCTGAGGGTCTCGGAGCTTGCAGCTTCTGCTCGCTGGACACCGCAAATGGGTGACTTTCACATGGATATGGACGGAAATTGGTGGTTTACCACGGTGGGCAAAGGCAATAAAGAGCGCGATATATCCGTGAGCGATGAAATGCTTAATGCAGTTAAGCGTTACCGCAATCATTTGGAGCTTTCTTCTTTGCCGGCACCTGGCGAAAATACCCCTTTGGTTTTCAAATCACGAGGTCGTGGGGCAATTAGCAGTACCCGGCAGATTCGCAATATTGTTCAAAATTGTTTTGATAGCGCGATTGTAAGAATGCGCCAGGATGGCTTTGAGCAAGATGCGGAGCTATTGTCCGCCGCGACTGTGCACTGGCTCAGGCATACTGGCATTTCAGATGATGTGAAGCATCGGCCTCGCGAGCATGTGCGCGATGATGCCGGGCACGGGTCCAGCGCAATCACCGATAAATACATTGATGTGGAGATGAGAGAACGCCATCGGTCTGCAAAAAATAAAAAAATAAAACCGTTATAAAACATATTGATAATAGTTAATTGTAGAATTTAGTTTAATGAGTAAAACCTCGCTGTATATCAAAGGTATTCCTTACAAAATAAGCACAGAAACACTTTTTGAGCGTATACGTCGGTTGCCCAAGCCCGTACTGCTGGATAGCAACGGTAATAAAGGAATTGATATTTTTGCAGCGGCTCCCTGCACCACAATTGTTAGTAGGAACGGAGAAACAATCGTTTCCTCTTTGCATGGGCCTGAAATGCGGGTTCATGATTGTCCCTTCCAGGTATTGGAGAAACAGCTGTCTGCTTTTCCGCGTTGTTCCGAGAGTGATCTGCCTTTTACCGGAGGTGCAATCGGTATTTTTTCTTATGATCTTGGCCGTAATCTTCATTCAGTAGGAAGCCAGACGCCTTCTGATTTCGAATTGCCGGAAATGGATGTGGGGATTTATCTTTGGGCGATTATCAGAAACCACAACTCTTCAGAAGCTTTTTTTGTAGCCCGCCCCGAATGCTCGAAAGAGTTTCGTAATGCAGCATTAGCGCTAATTTTGGGAGAAAATAAAGCTGCAAAAAAATTACCTAAACAATTTGAACTCAAGGAAAAATTTCAGTCTAACCTGTCGTTCAAACAATATAGTGAGGGATTTCGCCGGGCTATTAACTATATCGAAGCGGGGGATTGTTATCAGGTCAATTATGCACAGCGTTTTCAGGCAGTCTATCAAGGGGAAGAATGGCAGGCATATCTAAAGTTGAGGACGATTACCGATGGTTCCTTTAGTGGTTTTATTCAAAACGATGGCTACGCCCTCCTCTCTCTTTCGCCAGAGCGTTTTATAAAGGTTAGGAGTGGCCAGGTAGAAACCAAGCCTATCAAGGGTACGCGGCCTCGAAGCGATAATTTGAAGCAGGACCAGAAGAACGCAGAGCTATTGAGTAACAGTACTAAAGATAGAGCCGAAAACCTGATGATTGTTGATTTAATGAGAAATGATATCAGCAAGAATTGCGCATTGGGCAGCGTTGAAGTAACAGAGCTTTTTGACATTGAAAGCTACTCGAATGTACATCATATGGTGAGTACGATTAAGGGACAGCTAGCAGAAGGCAATACAGCGACACAATTGTTAAGGGATTGTTTCCCCGGCGGTTCGATAACTGGCGCGCCAAAGTTACGAGCCATGCAAATCATTGAAGAGCTTGAGCCGCATCGACGAAGCTTCTACTGCGGCAGCCTCGGATACTTGGGTTTTAATGGCAATATGGATACGAATATTGCAATTCGCACTTTAATCGCCCACAACAACCAGCTTTACTGCTGGGGTGGCGGCGCTATTGTTGCGGATTCGGATGTGGAAAATGAGTACCAGGAAAGTTATATTAAGGTGAGTAATCTGCTTGATATCTTAAGTAAAACGACAGATAGCAGTAAAACAACAGATGACAGAGAAATAAGCGGTAATTTAATGGAAGAATATGAAGCAAGCTAGTAACAGCCCCCTCGATTTATCAGTCGGTCTTTTGCTCGAGCATTTTATGCAGCGCGAATTAACCAGCCATTCAATTTG
The DNA here is from genome assembly GCA_965366515.1 of uncultured Gammaproteobacteria bacterium. Taxonomy (GTDB): domain Bacteria; phylum Pseudomonadota; class Gammaproteobacteria; order Pseudomonadales; family IMCC2047; genus JAJFKB01. Next base: position 2,423 of record CBDUGR010000420.1, read on the forward strand.
CAAAAGCGGATCGCTTTATAAGGATGATTCCAATTTCTTTAAAGCACTTTGTGAAGAGGCCAATCAGGCGGCGGCAGTATTGATTCCTATTTTTGATGCCCCCAGCGGCCCTGAATTGCTGCTTACGAGGCGTGCGGATCACCTGCGTAGTCATCCTGGTCAGATTAGTTTTCCTGGGGGCCGGCTCGAGCAGCAGGATCAATCCTTTGCTGAAGCTGCATTGCGCGAGGCCGAAGAAGAGATCAGCTTGCCGGTGGATAAAGTAGATGTTCTGGGCTGTATGGATGACTATTTCACAATTAGTGGCTTTCGCGTGACGCCGGTTGTAGGTTTGAT
>CBDUGR010000421.1:0-2749 GCA_965366515.1 uncultured Gammaproteobacteria bacterium
ACGCAAGGCTTGTTGCGCCTCATTAATGGCTGGGGTTTTCGGAAAGTACTCCAATATATAGTTGATCTCCTTCATGATCTCTTGTTGAGCATGCTGGAATTTATCGAGCTCCCGATATTCTGCGACGCTTAGCGGCCGTTGCCTTGCAATAACCGCACTCAGCAACGCCCGTTCACTTCCAAGGCTCTCACTCAACAGGAAAAAAAGCTGTTTGACATGAGAACCGTAACGCGTGGCGTGCTCTGATTCCTCTCTTGGTGCCCTGATTCTACGGTTGATGTCAGCAACTTCTTCAATGCACTTCGTGAATTCTTCAATCCACTGTACATAATCAATCCCGCCAGTCTTCTCGAGGAGACTTCGATCCACCTTCAGCCGCAGCTTCTGAATAGCACCGCTCACCTTATTGTTGAGCTTTTCTTTAATTAACGGAGAAAATACATCTGGCCTTCTCTCCAGCTCCCAAAGCAGCCTCTCCAGATTTGTATCGGAGTTTTTTCTAACGGTCTGCAAGCGCTGCTGCGCAGCGGCGTGAAAATATTGAGGGTTTGATAAAAAAGTCGCCGTCAGCCCACGCTCTATCCCTAGCTGCGCACCGAGGGACAAAGCACTTTGGCCAATCACGTTAGCATCCGCCAATCGATTTACGCGCTCATTCCATTTAAAGACTTGAACAACGTTCCAGCCAACAGCACAGAGTGCAATGGACACCAGTACAAAAAAGATGAGCAGCAACAGCTGTCTAATTCGCAACGCTCTGAACAGCTTAAGGAAAACACCGGATGTTTCTGAGACAGCGATAACCTGGTCTTTATTACTCGACAAGAGAGCACTCCGGTATCTATTATATCCAACCCATATTAAGGCAAACCGATCTATCGGTATTCCCAGCTTTAGGGCGCTCAATGACAAACATACAACCTACCACTATATGCCACCTGTGTGTCCGCCATAATCCAGCCCATAGCACACCCAAGCACACTCTATTTCAAAAACCTGAATTATTTTTCATGTTTATTAGGAGGGTATTTTTACCATAGCAATATCTTTGCGTCAAACACTTGTTTTATCAGGCGGCGCTAAGAACATCTGCTAACTTTTTTGAAGCCTGAATTTCACCAAGCGTCTGATCACTGGAATGGCGCCGGTCCACCCGAGCCTTATTCCCAGGGCTTTCTGCCTGCTCCTCGTTGAACCTCGATACCGGAATATAACGCTCTTCGTATAGAGCATTCATTAGATTAAAAGTTGCCCCACTCCCTGACTGCAGGGCTGCAGCCAGCAAACCATTTAATCGAGGAGCAACCTGCTGATCGAGCGGGACAGCACTTTCACGAATCTGAAAGTTAGTTTCATCCCACTCTACCTTGCGCCCTACCTGCGCCTCACTGACGAGGCTAAGCATCAGCGCGAATTGCGCGCCATTCGCCGAGCTAACCGCTTGATTGATTGGCCCCGCAAGATTGTTAGAAAGCGCGTCTGTTGTTTCAATGTGCAAGAAAGAGATCCTCAATAGCTACCCTTTGTACTTTTTTTATATCGGCCCACAGGTCGAAGGCTTTAATAACACCAGTGGTCATGCCAAATTAGGCAAGCCAGCTCCATTTAAAAAACAATTGTAAAAAATGGTCTATACTTACGGCTAACAGGAAACTTAATAACCCCGGGTTTTCAATAGATACAAACGATGCAAGCACTTACTAAAAGAGCACCCTTAGTACGCTGTTCGGAACAACGTAAGTACCGATGCTTTAATCTCGATGGGATGCATATTCGCGTCAAACATAAAGGAATGCTGCGCGAATTTGTAAAAGGTGTGGCCGTTGAATGGCTAAACTTCAATCGTTGCGGCCTGTCATTTATGAGTAACAGGCACTTTGAGATTCACGAGCGAATTGTTATTGATATAAAAACTTCCAGTTGCGCAGTTAGGCAGCTGGTGGCAATCATCCACAATGCCCGCAAACAGGCGGGCATATTCAGATATGGTGCACAGTTTTATTTTGGCGCAAACAGCCACATGCAAACCAGAGAAATAATCGAAGCACTCCAAGCTATTGAGCAATCACTGGAGTAGTTGAGCCAGCACTAAACCAGTCTGTAATTCCAAAAAAACTTACCTCAAAGCAGCAGCTCTTTGCTAGAATGGCCGCAGATTAACTACAGCGGTATTCCAATTTGCCATCCTCTCAAGAATTTAATAATGCTGGCCTGCCAAGAAGGCTGTTTGCGATATTTTATGACTCACTTCTCATCACAGCACTCTGGATGATGGTAGGTGGACTAATGGTTTTTGCTAACGGCAACGAAGCCATCAAACTGCCTATTTTGCCCATTCTACTCCCTCTGGTAATATTTGTTTTTTATATCAAGTTTTGGCGTTCGAGCGGGCAGACGCTGGGCATGCAGACTTGGCGTATTAAAATTGTTAATCATGAAGGCGGGGCAATTAGTGTAAAACAGGGCCTGATCCGCTTCGCGGCCGCTGCACTTTCGTGGCTTTGTTTGGGGTTTGGCTATTGGTGGATGTTGTGGGACAGTGAAAAATTAACCTGGCACGACCGCCTTTCAAAAAGCAGGATAATTATTTTATCAAAAGAAAACGCTGATTAATGCTATCCCTGGCTTTTAGGCGGGCTCCGGCGAGCATGCCTCCGCCGATTGCACCTGATTACGCCCGTTTCCCTTGGCTCGATAAAGTGCTTTGTCTACCCGCTGGATTAAACTCTCCTTTGTTTCTCCGGGTCTG
>CBDUGR010000422.1:0-2748 GCA_965366515.1 uncultured Gammaproteobacteria bacterium
CCTGACAAACTGCCATTGACGAAACCTTCTAAATCCAACTGATCGAAACGGCCATAGCTGGCAGTCACACCTGCGGCAAATTCATCCGTTGGTTTGTTGCTGATAAAGTTAATTTGCCCTGCGGTAGTGTTACGACCATAGAGATCGCCCTGCGGCCCTTTTAATACCTCGATACGCTCCACATCAAACACCACACCTCGACTCATGACTGTGTAGGGGATCGCCACCTCATCAAAATAGAGCCCGACGGTCGAAGATGCCGCTGTTGAGTAGTCCTGAAAGCCAATACCACGAATCGTGTAAAGCGGAACGCCCGTCGCTGCCGTTTCGTTGACCGTCAGACCAGGGGTGAATTGCGCGATATCTTCAGCCGAAGCTACACCAAGATCCTTGATTACATCTCCTGAGAAAGCATTGACAGTGATGCCCACATCATTGATGCTTTGTGCGTGTTTTTGCGCGGTGACTACGATTTCTTCTAATACTTGAGCCGCACCCGCGAATGGGACAACACCCAGACTCAATGAGGCAATTCCCACTGCCGCATACAAGCTGTTCTTTTTGCCCCTGACATTAGTTATGTTTTTCATTCATCCCTCTCTCTTGAATAGTTATTTTTACGAGTTAGATACTAATCGAGAGCACTGCCAGACATAACCGCGCAAAATAATTGTTTTCATCTAGCCACTCCCCACCCGAAAGTAGGGGTCTTTGTATTGCGTGACTTGGCTTGATTTGATGTGACTTGATTTAATGTGACGGTCACTGTTTTTAAGACCATCTTCTGGACATCGTCGTTTCAGTATTGAACTTTCGCTCCGATTGATCTCTAATAATCCGCACTCATTTTGTTAAGAGCAGGGAAAAAACCATGAGCATCAGAAATATTAAGCCACAAATACTCTCTCTATTATTCATAATCACATGGCTCACACCCACACTGCAGGCACATGAAAGTACCCAACACCTGCTGGAGCAGGTATTAAACGGTGACCATCGAGATGACTCAAATAGAGCCCGCGATCACTATCGTCACCCATTGCAAACCTTACTGTTTTTTGGTGTCAAACCTGATATGACGGTTGTGGAAATTTCGCCCGGCGGAAAAGGTTGGTATATGGAATTGCTGGCACCTTACTTAAGAGAAAGCGGGCAATACTACGCCGCGAGTTACGATCAAAGCGCCAAGAGCGGCTATGTTAAACGCAATCTGAAAGCGTTCGATGCGAAAGTCAAAGCCAGGCCTGATATCTACGATCGTATTAAGGTCACTGAATTTGCACCTCCAACAAAACTCAGCATTGCCCCGGAAGGGTCTGCAGATATGATCCTCACGTTCCGCAACGTACATAATTGGGTGGGAAACGGCGCGGCCGACAAGGCATTCGCCACTTTTTATAAAACGCTCAAGCCCGGTGGTGTGCTTGGTCTGGTAGAACACCGGGCCAGCACGAGCACTCCTCAAGACCCGAAAGCAAAGAGCGGCTACGTGCGTGAAGATTACGTGATAAAACTGGCTGAAAAAGCGGGATTCCAGTTGCTGGCCAAGTCAGAAATCAACTCAAATCCCAAGGATAGTAAAGATCACGTCAAGGGGGTTTGGACATTGCCTCCCTCACTACGCGGTGGCGACGGACAGGAAGAGAAATATCGCATGATTGGCGAGAGTGATAGAATGACCCTGAAATTTGTTAAATAGAGTTTGGCACTTGTAAGCGTTAGCTGGAGCCGCAGTCAGATTGACTTCGGCTCCTTTTTAATACAGCTGAGTTATTTACTCAATTTACCTCGATATTCAATCGATCACTGGAATATTCAATCGATCACTGGACGAATTTCCTGTAATCGATAAAATCTCCTTTTTTTATAAGGCACAACATGCAGCAGATGGATACAAAAAACGCTTTTCAAAAATTAAAAGAGAATCTATCCAACCAGATCGTCGGTCAGGAACATTTGGTCGACCGTTTGCTGATCGCGCTTCTTGCAGACGGTCATCTATTAGTCGAAGGAGCTCCGGGTCTGGCAAAAACCAGGGCCATAAAATCGCTATCCGATGGTATTCAAGCGGATTTTCATCGGATTCAGTTTACTCCGGACCTGCTCCCCTCTGATATTACCGGCACGGAAGTGTTCCATCCGGAAGATAGCAGTTTTAATTTCCAGCAGGGCCCTATTTTTCATAACCTGGTGTTAGCCGATGAAATCAACCGTGCACCAGCCAAAGTGCAGTCAGCATTACTGGAAGCGATGGCGGAGCGCCAGGTCAGCGTGGGTAGAGTCACCTATCCGCTCCCGGAACTATTTTTGGTCATGGCTACGCAAAATCCGATTGAACAGGAAGGCACCTACCCCCTGCCAGAGGCCCAGCTCGATCGCTTTCTGATGCATGTCACTATTGATTACCCGGATATAGAAACTGAACGACGTATTTTGAAACTGGTACGCAGTGAGGCGCTGGCACAGGCCAAACATGAAAGGGAGGCAGCGCCAATACTGGAACAGGAAATGATATTCGCAGCACGTCAGGAAGTGCTGAATATTCATATGGCTGAAGCGGTCGAGGAATATATCGTGCAGCTTATCATGGCCACGCGTCAAGCCCAGCTCTACAACCCTGAACTGGCTGATTGGATCGAGTACGGCGCCAGTCCGCGGGCCACTCTTTCTTTAGATCGCTGTGCTCGAGCACATGCCTGGTTAACCGGGAAGGAATTCGTTACTCCTGACGACATACAGGCTGTGATT
>CBDUGR010000423.1:0-2738 GCA_965366515.1 uncultured Gammaproteobacteria bacterium
TCCTTCGCGCCTTTGCCCTGATCGATGCGCAACAGCCGGCGCTCACCATCGATATCCCGGACGCGCAGGTGCGCCAGTTCGCTGACCCGCAGGCCGCAACCGTAACAAACCGTCAGCATCATCCGGTGCTTGCGGTTTAAACACGCCGCCAGGATCGCAGCGACTTCCTGGCCAGTCAGCAACTCCGGGATCCGCTGGGGGCGTTTCGGGATCTGAATCTTCACCTCGAACGCGCGGTGCAATACTTCCCGGTATAAGAAAACGATGCCGTTGAGCGCCAATCGACAACTGGCCGGCGCCAGTTGCCGTTCCTTGACCAGATACAGGAAATAGCCCTGAATATCCTCGCCCGTTAGCTGCTCTGGCGAACGACGGTAATACTTCGCCAGGTCGCGAACGGCACTGAGATAGCTGCGATGGGTGCGGGTCGAAAATCCACGCACCAGCATCGCGTCGATCATTGCTTGACGTAGCTGAGTCATCACGCTTCTCCTCTGTTGTGAAACAAACAACCCCGAGGGGTACAGAGAAGTGTGGTGCAGGGGATACGATACGCGTGGGAGGGGCTACCGGGGCCTACAAAGCTGCCGCGAAGCGGCTAAGTTCAACGCCTGCATCAGCGGCAGCCAAAAGTGGCGCATTTTTTGCGCAAGCAAAAAGATGTGCCACTTTTGGCTGTCCGCTGGATGCACTGGTTAGGCTTTACGTTGCTTTAAACCAAATGCCCCAAGTAAGGCGCTGAAAAACAACATGGAAGCCGGTGGGATAGGTACAACAGCCCCTACAAAGGTAACATCTGGGCACTCTGTACCGCATGATATACCACCACCTTGTAATGAAAATTGGAAATCTGTATTGTTGACATCTATTCCAAAGCTTGACAGATCGAAAAGGATAACTCCGAAGTCTGTACCATTGGCAAAAGATGTTCCGAAAATAGCGTTGTATTCAGTCCCAATATTTATTCGCCCACCGTTAATGAGCATCGGCCCATTTTCTCCATCTGAGAAATCATGAACGTGATTTAGGCTATTTACACCATCTGAAAAAAACCAGACACTATCTTCAAAACCAACACTTCCATTATTTGCATCAAACGCGAAAAAGTCTGCATTTGACAATGTTTCTGATGATATTCCCATTAACAAAGCTAATTTTTCTGTGTCATAAGTAGCGGTAGTTTTAAAATCACCAAATGTTGCTTGCGTACTACTTGAAAACTGTACAGCATTATTATTCGGCGATACCAATAAATTGGCGGCATCTACTGAGAAAGATTCAGGGATTGTGCTTACAACTGTACTCGGAGCTGCAATTGTTGCTGCGTAAGAAATGTTTAAAAAAGCCATTAGCGATAAAGCAAGGGCAGCCACTACTTTACGACGATGTATCACAAATATTACTCTTTTCATCCTATATTCTCCCAAATGATCATTTATTAGCCTAACGGCAGCCGTAACCGGCGCCCTGTGTAGCCTTGAAGATAGCACTACGCAGGCTAAGACCTAGAACCCTTGAGCTTGCTCGGCTGTTTTGGGCGTCCGCGTTAACGGCTTGGTTAGGCAAAACGCTGCTACTATTTCGACGAATGTAACCCAAACATGTTGCCCTCGGTATCGATCGCCAGCGTGATGAATTTATACTCTCCGACTGACATCTTTGATTTCTGGATACGACCGCCTGCGGTTTCGACCCTTGACTCTTCGATTGAACAGTCCTCGCAGGAAAAATAGACCACCGTACTATTCCCGCTGGCTGGGAAACCATCCGCTTCCACGAGTGCACCAGTGACACCGTTATTCTTCATATCTGACGGGAATGACCACATCGCAATAGTCGAATCGGTAGGATCATTCATTCGTTCTAAATTGACATCGAGCACAGCTTCATAAAAAGTTTTTGCTCTTTCCATTTCGTCTACATAAATCTCAAACCAGCCCACAGGATTTTTTGCCATGGACATCTTCGTGCCGCCTTTCTGGTTGAAGTACTTTCCGACGCCTACGACGAGGATACTGAGAGACCACAATACATGGAAATCCACAAAGAATTTTGCAAGCGTTGACTTTGGGTAGACGTCTCCGTAGCCAAGAGTCGTCGCCGTAACTACCGAGAAATGGATCGTGTCCCAAACAAAAGGGAATACTGCCGATAAATATTCCCAGTAAGGGACAGGTTCTTCTTTCGTTATCAGAGCGTCGACGTCCACATCTATTAGACCGAAGATCTGTTCATGGCCGCCGAATGCGTGCAACCACAGATATATAGACGAAAAGACCAGTATTGATTCCAGATACAGCCAAACCAAGAGTAAAAGTTTCTCTGTACTTGCGTCGAGACTCGATATCTTCGTAGTCAGAAAAGCAAGTGTCAGGAAAGCTGCAGCAACGAAGAAAGTAACGAACAACGGCTCGGCGAAGCTCCTGAAGTCTCGAAATAGGTACATCAAGACCAGTACGCCAATGGTTGACAATAGAAATGCAGCAAGCCCTATGATGAGCGACACCTGACCGGAAAGTCCTTCAACTTTGCGATAAATTCTCTGGAGCCACGCTCTAGTCATTGTCCTCTCTCCTGGTCATTTTCTTCCATACCTCCATGGTAGCGACGACACAAGCTGCGTTGCGCTAACGCCGAGTAAAGACACTGCCCAGGTCGTCGCGATCGAATTGAAGTTCGCCGCCTAACGCCTGAGCTCAGCGGCGTTTGAGGCGACGACGGTTTTTGCGGTAGCAAAA
>CBDUGR010000424.1:0-2729 GCA_965366515.1 uncultured Gammaproteobacteria bacterium
TCAAGCGACTGGGCTAATAAAGTCGCTCAAATAGAGCAACAGCTGAAGACACTATTAGCCCCAGCAAGGGCTTTCAAACAGGTCACCGATGTTCGCGTATTGGGTGCCATTGGCGTTATCGAAATGGTAAAGCCCGTAAAAATGAAGGAGATCACCCGTGCATTTGTCGATCGGGGCATATGGGTTCGCCCTTTTGGCAGGCTTGTCTACATCATGCCACCTTTTGTTATCAGCACCAAGGACCTCGAACAACTGGCTAACGCTTTGGTCGACGTGGTGTCAGACCCGTCCTATCTAAAGCAGGCTTAATAAGTCAGGCTGTAATATCCTAATAGCATAATGTTCCTAATCCGGGATCCCGTAAATCCAGTATTTGTCATATAATTGCAGCCCTTTTTACAATTTAGTTACACTTTATGCTCGCAGCGGAAAATACAGTGCAGGAATTATCGAATCTCGACATCAATATCGCAGACCTGGATCTGGATGACGCAAATGCTCATTTGGCTGGAAAGTCGGCTCAGGAGATTATTCGCTGGGCAATTAGTTTGGGCAAACGCACTATTACAACTACCACTTTTGGTGACCACACGGCTGTACTGCTGCATATGGTATCCAAAGTCCAATACAACAGTAAAATTCTGTGGATCGATACAGGATACAATAGTTCTGCCACCTACCGCTTTGCCAATAAACTGATTAACGAGTTGGATTTGAATATCGATGTTTATACACCGCTGATTACTACCGCTCGATTGAATGTCATGATGGGGGGAATTCCAGATGTTGATGACCCACTGCACGAAGAATTTACCGAACAGGTAAAACTGGAACCCTTTAAAAGAGCAACAGATACACTAAAACCCGAAATCTGGATTACTGGCCTGCGCAAGGATCAGACAGAGTTTCGCAAAACGCTGGATATCGTTAGCCGCTCAAAAGAGGGCATTATTAAAGTTGCGCCATTGTTAAACTGGTCCGAGCAACAGATGGATGAATATCTGGAAAAACATGGTTTGCCGAATGAGCCGGATTATTTTGATCCTACAAAAGCACAGGAAACACGTGAATGCGGATTACATACCCGTTTCTAATGGTGTGACTTGTCGGCTGGTCGTGGTCTGCTCTCCCCAAACTTCATTGATGCGTTGTCCATCGCTTCCCAATACTAACCAGATTGCGTCAAAGACATTGGCATGCAAACCCTGTAAATTTGTAACGAATCTTACCCGCTCCTCCGTGTAAAGCCCGGCATTGTGAAGTGTATGCAATGTCGCACATAATCTCCCGTAGTAGAGCGCCCGCGTCAACGCGTCCATTTCATTCAACGATTTTTTTTGTTCATAAGCATGAAGTGTTGCCAAAAAATCTTCGGACATACCCCAATGCTCCGCAACTGCTGCTGAGACCTTATCGGCATAGCGGCTGCGCACCAATTTAATGACAGATTCGCTGGGACGAATTCCCGAAAACTCCTTATAGACATCCATCACCATCTGAAATATCACGATATGACCGATACTACTGATCAAACCAAGCAGATGCGCCGTAAAGCTATCACAACTTCGTGTCTTTCTGGCATAGGCCTGCGCGGCCTCAGCTGCGCTCGCCGCCTGTATCCATATTCGACTCGAATACTCAGGAAAATACCCTACTTCAACCTTAACAACAGGCTGCATAACCAGCGTAGAAGTGAGTGCTTTAAGTCCGTTCATTCCCAACAGCACAACGGCTCTGCCGATGCTTTCTACCGGATCCTCGGAAATCCGGTAAAAGGGGCTATTGGCAATTTTCAGTAACTCACCCGCCAAAACAGGATCCTGGCTTATCACCTCCACCAGATCTTTCTTGGTACTGGTCTCGCTATTCACTGCTCGAATCAGTTTAGGAATAATCATAGGCCTGCGAGGGAAATATTTTCTTTGACTCGGCAGAGAGGCAATCAAACTCTCTGCTCGCTCAACCACCCTTTTATGATCACCAGCAATTTCATCACGCACACGGTGTTTGCGATCAAACAGTATCTGGTGAAACGCCTCTTTTACCTCTAGCGTGACCTCTGTATCGTAGGGCACGTCCCTATCCAGGGAAACCAGATCCTCGATGACATGCCCGCCAGAATCGCTCTTTTCAACTCTATCCCGATTAAGCTGCATTAAGCTGCCCGCTGTCGCGTAAGCGGCTCTTTTTGTGCTAAGCGCCGACCATATAATCACTATACAGGCGGCAACCACACCGCAGGCCAAACCGAAGAGTATGTCACCAAGCGGTTGTGGAGACCGTCCTATAGTAATACTGACACTCAAAGGCGTTATTAGATGAGCAAAGAGGGCCATGCTGACGGCCAGCAAACCCAGCAAAGCACCTATCAAGCGCGTCGCCGGAAACAGCACTAGCAGTAGTGTCGCAATTTCAAGGTTAGCTAAAATATAGTGTCCATAGGATCTGATCAGCTCAGTCCAATAACTCGACACATAAGGTGCAATCCGTTCATTTACCGGATTGAGAATCTGAAAAATGTAGGGTGAACTGGTAATCTTAAAATACAGCGAGGGTAAAAACACCAGCACCAGATAAATAACTGCCGATACCATCAGATATTTGTGGATTCGATGTTTAGTCAAATGCAACTCCTGTCTATCAACAACTACGACCGACTTGCGAATCGGACAGCCCAAATCAGCCTATCCACCTTTATTCAAAAGATAACTAAAATTTCAATCGTCCAA
>CBDUGR010000425.1:0-2729 GCA_965366515.1 uncultured Gammaproteobacteria bacterium
GCATCGCAAACTCGTTTTGTTGGTGGTGTCGGAACCCCAATATTACGAGTTTGTTTCTATCTATGAAATGCTTATATCAAAACGTCAACAGACCCTAGGCAGATAGGATCTTGACGTGAAACTATTCATTTTATTGCTGGTGTTTTCAAGTGTGGTTAATGCACACAGTGGCCGTACCAATTCCGAAGGATGCCACAATGACAACGTAGGTGGTACTGGTTTTCATTGTCACACTACTAAAGGCCCGGCACCTGCACCTGCACCAATAAGCTTTCCAATAATCAGTCAAAATAGTTCTGTTATACGAGGCGATATTAGTCAAATACCAAGTGTTTACACTACTAATGCAGCCAATTTGCAGTGTGTTAATACAGAACAAGGTTCTTTTAATACTGATTTATTTTTGGCTGGTGATGAATTTTGTATTGATACATCAGAACGAGTTGAACAGTGCCCAAGCTATAGCGGCAAATATTCCTTTTTAACAAATATTCTGACAATTTTTGACATAGACGTTGAATCTGTAAATTATAAAGTTTCATTAGAATTAAATAATTCAGGTTGTTTCGATTTATTTTATGTGCAGAATATTGAAGAAGGCAGTCCACAAGCAGCTATTGAGTATAATCGAGACGATTGGGGCGATTGGTTAGACGTAGATGGAGATTGCCAAGATACAAGAGATGAGGTTTTAGCCACTTTTAACAATGGCTCTAGTAATCCTTGTGACGTTATTTCCGGAGTCTGGTTATATCCTTATACAGCTACGCAATTCACCAACTCATCCGGGCTTGATATAGATCATATTGTGCCACTATCTTACGCCCATGAACGAAGTGAGCTAATTGGTCATCAAAACTCAAAGCAAGATTTTACAACGACCAAGAAAATTTATTGCCAGTTTCATCTTCCGCCAATAGAAGCAAGGGCAATAAATCACCAGCTGAATGGATGCCTGACAATACAGCTTATCACTGTACATATGTAGACAGTTTTCTCTATATTGCAGATAAATATCATCTGAAGTTATCAGATATTGAAAGAAAAAATATAAGCAACAGATGCGTGAACTAAGTGTAAAAAATTAAAATTGATGTACTGATATTGCCATTCAATTAATTCTAAATATGGCTCGAAAAATATCGCAAGAAAAAAAGCCGCCATGGGGGTGGCGGCTTATCATTAGCAGCCCTTAATGTCGTCAGGACCATATTTTACTCTCTGTCGTGCATACCGCTGCTGCAATCTGGCCTTAGTAAGTTTGCTTTCATGCTTGCCGAAACTGCCGGCCAATACTCTATCCTGTATTAGTTCAAACATGATCTGATATTGCACTAAAATAATCTTAATACGACCTGACAGTCGGTTGTCGGCCAAAAGCGGCCATTAAAGATGCAAGTCACCTATGAGCTTGCCAAGCTTTCTTCGCAGAACGATACCGAGCGCATCATCAGTCTGCGGGAAACCACTATGTGTCGATGACGGTATTATTCTTTAGGAATATGGGTAAAATTAATACTCAGAAAGGTTTCCTTTTGGAGCCATATGAAAATAGGCCATAAATGGATATCGAACGACGAGCAGATTCTGGATTTACAAATTGCCGCGCTCAAAATAGCGAGGCTATGAAAAGATATTCACCGATAATGGTATCGCAGTATCACCAAAGAATAGACTCGGCTTTTGCCTGATCCGATTACTTTTATATTATTAAGGTTATTCGCTTTCATACTTTGACCCATATCAAATACTATTTTCTTGTATTGAGATATATTTGTCATTCTCAATTTTTGGCACTCAGAGTAGCAGTGCCTTTGTAGAATTTGTGGTGACTGAGCTGCGACGGGTTTACCATTACCCCTATGTAGTAGGCCAGACAATCACGTTATCTTTTCAAATAGGGAATGTCAATGTTAAAGATATTAACTACAAAACGCATTCTTTCATAGTCGAGAAATGTGTGATAGGATTTTTATTCTTTAAATTATCCACTGGATAAAGCATCGATGAGCAACATACCGAATCCCGCGCTTTTTCGGCGGCTAGAGCGGAAACTGGTTGGCATGGTGATGGCCGTTATGGCGTGGCTGCTCGAAAAGGTTGTGCTGCGTTCGGTAATACGTAGCAGCAGGAAAGCGAAATCATAGTTTTCCTCTGCAGCGATTTCATTTAAATGCCTCAGCGTGGCCTTTACATAAACGGTGCTAATTTAACCCCATTCTCATGATTACTGCATTGAATGTTGTGGCATAAACCTAAACGCTCAGTCACGGCGCACCAGATTGAAGATCAGTCCCACAATGCACAACGCCGCAAGGACGCCGAAGGCTATCGGGACCCAGCCTACAACTGTCGTCGACACGACCGTATAACCAGTGGCAAACACGCTCGCTGTGGCGATTAGTCCGAGCACCAATTGCCGTCCCGCCCTTCGAACTGTGCGTTCAAGGGAATTCGCGCGAAAGTTTACTACGAGTTTCTGACCGGGACGAGCACCGGTGAGTTGTTCAAGGGTGTCGATCGTCCGCGACACACGCACTTTTAACTTCTGCGATTGGTAAATAAGTGTTTTCAGATTGAGCTTTGACTTCATGCTATGCAGCAGCGATCGTGTCAGGAACTTTCCAGCGACCTCAAAAGGGTCAAGTGTCGGGTCGAGCTGCACCGTCGCAAGTTGCACCTGTGCAAGTGCTTTGCCGGTAAGCGCGAGTGTTGCCGGCAGCGGAATT
>CBDUGR010000426.1:0-2721 GCA_965366515.1 uncultured Gammaproteobacteria bacterium
CCTTCACATGTCAAGCGTGGTGCTTTGTTTTCATTGTTTCCCGATAACTTCGGCATGGGGAAAAGCCTGGCTTTGAAGGCGCGACAAATGAAAGTCGGTGATAGCCGTTCGCCTGAACCCTTAAAAGATTTACTTATTGCTGTAAACGTTCGAACGGCTGAACACTTGAATTTAAACATCGATCGATCGCAGTTACGCGACTTCGACTTGATTTTTCCGAATCGTTAAAGATGAAATATTTACGGAAATTTGCAATCAATAAGCTGGGTTTCAGGCAGCAACTTGCGGCAATATTCAGTATTGGTATTGTTTTGTTGGCATTGGTATCGTCCATTGTAGTGTCTTATTTGTTAAGCCAATCTGCGGAAGAGCGGGTGGCTCTTGAAGGAATGAACCTGGCGGAGACACTGTCGGATCGAAGCCGTGTTGCGCTGCTCTATCATAGTGATGTGGATGCCAAGTACGTTGGTGATGCGATGCTTGCTTTTCCCGATGTGCTGGCTGTGGGTATCTATGACGATCAGCAAAAACCGCTTTATACAACAGGTAGCGAGGCTGGTAAGCCCAACTCTGATTGGCGTTGGCCAGAACAACTACAGCTTGTGTCGGAATCCAGTGTTGCTTGGCATTTTGCAGCACCTGTGCATACGGGGTCACAGAAAGAAGAAAACTCGCCGTTCCTTACAGAAGAGCTCGAACCCGAATTGGTTGGATATGTGCGGCTATTTATGGGTAAAGATTCTTTGCGCAAAAACCAGCGGGAAATCTTTAAATACAATTTGGCTGTTTCTTTTTCTTTAGCTTTAGTATTGCTTGCGATTTTGTTAGCGATTACCAGTCGCGTCACCAAACCAATTCGCAGCCTTGCGACCACTATGCAGCAAGCTCGATTTGGGGCTAAGAGTGCCAAAGTGGTGAGATCTGATATTCAGGGCACACGCGAAGTTATAGAAATACAAAATGCATTTAATGACATGATGGATGTGCTTCACGCCAGAGAGGAGGATCTGCGCGCAACCCGTGACCTGGCACTCGAAGCTGCCCGGGTAAAAGGGGAGTTTGCGGCAAATGTGAGTCACGAACTGCGTACTCCGCTTAACGGAGTGCTAGGAATGCTGGAGCTTCTGAACGATATGGGGCTCAACGAAAAACAGTCGGAATATATTGAAATAGCCAGCGGTTCAGCAGAATCTCTTCTGTCGCTCATCGATAATATTCTCGACTTCTCAAAAATAGATTCGGGGAAATTGTCCCTCGAACATATTGAATTTGATTTGCCCGATTTGTTGGAAGAAATTGTCCTGCTGCTGAGTACTCAGGCGCAACAAAAAGATATTGATCTGGCTTATATTATTGATCCAGAAATTCCCGAAAGAATTCTGGGGGACAGTGGCCGACTTCGACAAGTGCTAATTAATCTTGTGGGAAATGCGTTGAAGTTTACCGAGCGCGGCGAAGTGGGCATAGAAGTTAAATTAAAACAAATTGAAGGATCTCAGGTCAGTTTGCGTTTTGAGGTTTTTGACACCGGTATTGGTATGTCGCAGGAAGCTCAGGATCGAATTTTTGAAGCTTTTTCACAGGCAGATGGCTCAACCACTCGAAAATATGGCGGTACGGGATTGGGGCTTGCTATATCGCGTCAGCTGGTCAATCTGATGGGTGGAGATATAGGTGTCGACAGTCAATTGGGTAAAGGCAGCTCATTTTGGTTTGAGTTGGTTGTTAGTGGTTCGGACCAAAAAGTTGTTCCCAGTTTGCCGGCCTTGCAATCGGATAATTTGCAGGTGCTGTTGGTTGATGATAGCCAGCTAAACCGTCGTTATCTGGGACAGATTTTGGAAACAGTCTCGGTTAACTATGATACCGCCAGCGACGGTTCCCTTGCGCTGGAGAAGCTTAGGTTAGCAGTTGCGAGTGGCAATCCTTATCAATTGGTGTTGCTCGATGAAGTCATGCCTGGCATGAAAGGGAGTGACCTTGTTCGCCTGATAGTCAACGATCCCGCATTGGTTAGTCTAAAGGTTATCATGATGGTAAATCGTGCTAACCCGACTTACGAAGTGACAAAAAGCCTGAATGTAGCGGGTTTTCTGTCAAAACCGGTTAAAAAACGCGAGCTGTCTGGGATGATGGTTAGTCTGCTGAGCAACGGGAACGAACAGCTTATTATAAGTCATGAACAAGAGGGACAAACGGATAACCGGGTCGCTTCCTTTGGCGGCCGGCGTGTGTTGGTTGTTGAAGATAATCGCGCTAATCAGCAGGTGGCGCTAGGCATGTTGGAGCGTCTGGGCTGTAAAATTGATCTGGCAAATAACGGCAAAGAGGCACTGAAACTGATTACCCGCAAGCATTTTGATCTGGTGCTTATGGATTGTCACATGCCGGAAATGGATGGTTACGAGGCTACAGCACAAATTAGACGCCTGGAAACCGAGGGATCCAATGTCAATATTGTCGCTATGACAGCGAATGTGCAGCAGGGCGAGAGCGACAAGTGTCTTGCTGTTGGTATGAATGATTACTTGGCAAAGCCGTTAAAAATTGATGTTTTGAAAAGTATGCTGATGAAATGGATGCCTGTAACTGAATATCAAGTTGCAGGTGAGCACGAGAAGATAACAGCAGTCCCTGAATCTGAAGGTATTTTGGATCAGGGCGTGTTCAAGGCACTGGGTGAGCAGGTGGGTGTCGCGATAGGTACACTCATTAATGTAT
>CBDUGR010000427.1:0-2719 GCA_965366515.1 uncultured Gammaproteobacteria bacterium
CTGCTTATTGGCAAAGTACCATTCTTTAAGTTTTTCCTAAAAAAGGTGCTTATCTGGCTACCCTTTATCGGGGTGGCCTGCTGGGCGCTGGATTTCCCTTTTATGCATCGTTATAGCAAAGAGGAGCTTGCGAATAACCCTGAATTACGCGGGAAAGACCTCGAAACAACCCGGTGCTTGTGTGAGCAGCTAAGGGGAGAACTGGCAACTGTAGTTAATTTTGCTGAGGGGACACGATTTACCGAGCAAAAAAAAGTACGTCAAGACTCCCCTTATCAGCATCTGTTAAAGCCGAAATCTGGAGGTATTGCCTATGTGGTTAGCATGCTGGGAGATCAGTTAGTGGCATTGGTGGACGTGACGATTGTTTATCCAGAGGGCCGAAAGGGGTTTTGGCACTTTCTCTCAGGTCGAATAGAAAAGGTTGTGGTGCGCGTTAAGCAACGTGTTGTGCCAGCGCACCTGCTAATGGGTGATTACCAGACGAATGAGCAATTCCGGTCAGAATTTCAGGAGTGGGTTGCAAGCCTCTGGCTCGAGAAAGATCAGCTGATTGCAAGCCATATTCGGGATCCGGGTAGGGCTACCAGGTAATCACTTCCCATTTAGGTACGATGAAACGAGGTTCATCGACACGCATGAAATTATCGCTGCCATCTTCCGCGACCAGGTAGTAGGGCTTCCCCTTTTTAGGCACAATTTTAATAGCATACAGAAACCCATTTACTCGGTATTCATAGACGGTTTTATCTTCCATCTGCTTGATTACGATATCCGGCTCGCTGGCATCCTCTTCAGGTGCGGCGCTCAGGGTAAGAGGAAGCGCGCTAATCAATGCGATGCAAAGTGTGTTTCTGATAGTCTTAATCATGAGTTCACCTGAAATATACGTGGTCGATATATTGTTGCGGCTCAAAATAATCCGCTTAACTAGTGCTTTCATTCTCGAGTGGCACAGTTATCATAGACAGCATTCTACCTTCAGAATTTAACTTATATCAAAGAATATAATGCCAAATATAAATAAAGCACCCTTGATCCTGGTTGATGGGTCGTCCTATCTGTTCCGGGCCTATCATGCACTTCCCGATCTGAGAACTTCAAAAAACAAGCCCACTGGCGCGGTGCGAGGTGTGATCAGCATGATCCGCCGACTGCTTGCGGACTATCCCGGCTCGCCGGTTGCTGTGGTCTTTGACGCCAAGGGGAAAACCTTTCGTCATGATATGTATCCTGAGTACAAAGCGAACCGGCCGCCCATGCCAGATGATTTACGGGAACAGATCGAGCCGATACATCAGATTATAGAGGCGATGGGTTTGCCTCTGTTGGTGGTCGACGGTGTTGAAGCTGACGACGTAATTGGCACCTTGGCTAACCAGGCAACTCAGCAGCAGATTGACACGGTTATCTCAACCGGTGACAAGGACATGGCACAGCTGGTTAGTGATCATGTGACGCTGGTCAATACCATGGATGGCCGCAAGACCGATAAACAGGGTGTGGTTGATAAATTTGGCGTGCCGGCAGAGCGTATTATTGATTATCTGGCGCTAGTGGGCGATAGCTCGGATAATATCCCTGGTGTGCCAAAATGCGGTCCGAAAACGGCCGTTAAGTGGTTGGCTGAGTATGGTTCACTGGAGGGAGTGATAGCACACGCCGAGCAAGTGGGTGGAAAAGTGGGTGAGAATTTACGCTCTGTACTCGATCAAATACCCCTGTCCTATGATCTTGCGACGATCAAGACAGATTTGGCTTTAGCGGTTGGCCCACAATCGCTATGCCATCAAGACGAGGATCAGGCTAAGTTGTTCGAATTGTTCAGTGAGCTGGAATTTAAGGGCTGGCTGGAAGAGTTGGCTGTTGATCAGGTGCCAGTTATCAGTAAAACCGAGCAGCCTCAGCAGGAAAAGAGATATGAGGTCGTGCTGGATGAGGGGGTGTTTAATCAATGGCTGGCAAAAATCGATGCTGCTGAACTGGTTGCGTTTGACACCGAGACCACCAGTCTGAATTACATGGAAGCGAAATTGGTGGGCGTTTCGCTTGCGGTCGATCCCTTTGAGGCGGCTTATATTCCCATCGGGCACGATTACCTGGGAGCACCCAGGCAGCTGGATGGTGATTTTGTGCTGGGCGCGTTGAAGCCTTTTCTGGAGGATTCTGAAAAACTCAAGGTGGGGCAGAATTTAAAGTACGACATGAATGTGCTGGCCAATCATGGGGTGGCTTTGGCTGGAATTGCGCAGGATACGATGTTGCAATCCTATGTGCTGGATTCGACTCAGCGGCATGATATGGATAATTTAGCGCTGCGTGTGCTTAACGAAAAAACTATCCATTTTGAAGATGTCGCCGGTAAAGGGGCCAAACAGCTGACCTTTAATCAGGTGGATCTAGAGAGTGCGGGTGATTATGCCGCAGAGGATGCGGATATTACCTTAAGGCTGTTCCATGCCATGCAGTCCGAGCTGGAACAATGCTCGACACTTCGCAGTGTCTATCGCGAGATTGAAGTACCACTGGTTCCAGTGTTGTCGCGTATCGAATGCAAAGGGGCATTGGTAGACGCAAAACTGCTGGGCAAGCAGAGTCAGGAGCTGGAAGTTCGTCTGACTGAAATCGAGCGTCAGGCCTATGAGATGGCTGGTGAGGAGTTTAATCTCGGTTCGCCGAAACAGCTGCAGGCCATCTTTTATGAAAAGCTTGAATTGCC
>CBDUGR010000428.1:0-2668 GCA_965366515.1 uncultured Gammaproteobacteria bacterium
CTTTGGCACGATACATCGCGGCGTCTGCATTGCGCAGCAGCGTTGCCGGGTTGGTACCGTCTTCCGGGTATAAGCTGATGCCAATGCTCGTGTTCAGGGTGAATTGCAGCTTGCCTGCGGAAAAAGGCTTATTAAAGGAATCGATCAGTTTTTGTCCAAAAATACCGATATTCTGGAAATCGTCCAGCTCATCGATAATGACAGTGAATTCATCGCCACCTAAACGAGCGACTGTGTCATCTGCCCGAGTATGTTCCTCCAGGTGGCGAGCAACGCTCTGTAGTATCTGATCACCGACAAAGTGACCAAAGCTGTCGTTGATCTCTTTAAAGTGATCCAGATCGATGAAGAGTAACCCGATGTGGGTATTGGATCGTCTTGCTTTACGAATTGCCCGCTCCAACCGGTTGATAAACAGATCCCGATTGGGTAACTGGGTTAATGGGTCATGGGTGGCCAATTGCCAGAGATCGGCTTCAGCTTTCGCTTTTTCCCGCTGTAACCGCTGTTCCAGTTTCCAACGTTCAAGCCCGGCACGAATCATAAAGTCCAGCTCTTTGATTCGGTAGGGTTTCAGCAAATAGGCGACTGGCCGGGTTTGTTCTGCGCGCGTCAGTAACTCGTCCGAATCGTGAGCGGTCAGGTAGATAAAGGGGATGTTATAAAAACGAGATATCATTTCAGCGATATCGATACCATCCAAATCACCTTCGAGTACAATATCGATGATGATCAGATCAATTTCACCGCCGCGAATTTGATCCATGCAATCCTTGGCATTATCCACAACCGAAACAACATGGTAGCCTCTTTCGGTCAGGTTTAGCTGTAACTCCTCTGCTTCAAAGGGGTCATCTTCTATGATTAAGATTCGAGCGCTTTCCATAACACTGCCTGCCTTAATTTCACGTTCACATAGTTTCATGCGATGTGAGGTTTTGATTTGTAATCTAGTGCGCCATACTCATGCGCTAAGGTTGAACAGGTAAAAATGTTTTTTGCTAAGTCAGGTACAATAAAAGGGTTATAGTTTTATTTTGATATCGCTGTTTCAAGTAATAATTGTGCCGTAAATATTAAGGGCTGCATGCCATAAAATTGGTGGTATAGTAACATACTGCGGTGAACATACTAATGACCAGCATCAACCAATGATAAGTTAATAATTTCAGGTGCCTAGGATGGATTCAAAGGAAATAGAACTGCAGCTAAATCAGCTTGCCAGGGAGTATTCGGATACATTGTCCGAGCGGCTAGGGGATATCGCTAAAAGTATCGATCAGCTGGAAGCAGGGCGTGTGCCCGCTGGAGGCATTAAAGAGTTATATCGCCAGGTGCATAAGCTTTCAGGTTCAGCGGCGACATTTGGTTACCCAAAACTGGGTCGGAGTGCCAGGCAACTGGAGCTTGATCTAAGGTATATTATCGATCATGGGCATTCCATTGATTCAGGGGCTTTGGCAAATTTGCGTTTGGGCATACAGCGGCTTTATCAGTTGGCAGCGGAAGGCCCGAGTTCCGATTTTCTTATTCTTTCAGATCGTTCTGAGGAAAAGCCCCAGCAAACCAGAAAAGAACAGCGTGGTTACCTGATTTACATTATCGAAGAAGAACTGGCTGAGGGAAGAGAAATGGCAGCTCAGTTGGTACATTTTGGCTATGAGGTTGAGGTGTTTGGCAGCGTTGCTGACGTAGTACGAGCGACGCAAGAAAGGTGCCCTGCGGCATTGATTGTGGATGTCGAATATGCGGGTACGGAACTGCTGCCACTGCGACATGCGTCACTTGAGCTGGATGAAAATCGACGGACTGATAAGGAGTTCCCGATAGTTTTTACTTCGGTGCGAGGGGACTGGCAAGCCCGCTTAGCTGCAGTGCGTGCGGGAGGAAACGCCTATATGCTAAAACCCGTTGATGTGCCGGCTTTGGTGAGCTATCTCGATCGTTTGTTGATGCGCCATAAGCAGGAACCCTATCGCATTTTAATCATCGATGACGATCCCAGACTGGCCAGTCATTATGCTTTAGTCTTACAAAAAGCGGGCATGCATGCTCAAACTCTGAATGATCCGGAAAAGATATTCAAGGCGATGGTTGAATTCCGCCCTGAGTTGATACTCATGGATATATATATGGAAAAAGTCTCCGGGATTGAGGCAGCACAGGTAGTGCGTCAGCACCAGGAGATGTTCAGTATTCCTGTGGTTTTTCTTTCAACCGAAGAGGATTTGGATAAGCAGTTACTGGCCTTGCAGCAGGGCGATGATTTTCTGCAAAAACCGATACGAGATGATCATTTAATCCAGGCTGTAGTGCACCGTGCTGAACGCACAAGGGCGCTGGGGGCCTTGATGTATTATGACGGTTTGACCGGTGTTCTCAATCATAGTTGTTTAAAGCAACAGCTGGATGCAGAGTTGGCACGGGCAAGCCGACAGAGCTCCTGTCTCAGCTTTGTGTTGCTGGACCTGGATCATTTTAAAAAGGTTAATGATAAGTATGGTCACGCTGCAGGTGATCGGGTTTTAAAAAGTATCGCCAATTTGCTGCAGGACCGTCTGAGGCAGATGGATCTGGTTGGTCGCTATGGCGGTGAGGAGTTTGGAGTGATTTTGCCGGAAACCGAGGGGCCGGTAGCACTGAAGATCATCGATGAGTTGCGTCAAAG
>CBDUGR010000429.1:0-2665 GCA_965366515.1 uncultured Gammaproteobacteria bacterium
TGGCACAGTTTGCTGATACTCATGACGCTATGCGCCAGTGCCAGTGCCAGTGCCATGGAGTCCATCACTCTCGATGACGCTATTAACAGAGCGCTAAGCAACAATCCCTCGCTAAAGCAACTTCGATTGCAAACCGGCTCGGCTGAACTTTCGATCGGTGTAGCGCGCTCGGATTTTGAACTCTCCCTGAAACCCGAAGGTGGAATACGCCTGGACAAGGGTGGCGAGGAAACTGATTATTATGGACTACGACTGTCTAAAAAAACCATTTACGGTAGCGAAATATCGGTCAGCGGCCTCAGCGAATCACTGATCGACACCGGTCGGCAAAATCGCTTTACACTGGAACTGTCTCAGCCTTTGTTTCGTTTTGCTGGCGCGCTAGTCAACGAAGAGCCGATCATTCAAGCCAAGCAGTCTCGGAGAACCGCATTGCGCGACCTGGAGATCAGCCGCTCACGTACTGTGGTTGCTGTGGTCGAAGCGTTCGAGAAAGTAATACGTCTCAAACAGCAGCTCACAGCGGATGAACAGGCACTCATCAGAGCTGAATCTCTCTATAAGCTAACACTGGCTAAAGAGCGGCTTGGCCGTACCTCACGGATCGATACCTTAAGAGTTCAGCTGCAGCAGGGACAAACATTATCCCGCACTCAGAATACCAGAGAGCAGCTGGCCTCGGCGCAAAGGGTACTGGGTGAACTAATGGGTGCAGACAGCCGTCGCCTGCCAGAGTTAATACCAGCACCATTTTTCCATGTGGAGATTGGCAACCTGGAAGAGGCCGTTGCGCTAGCTTTAACCAATCGTCTGGATTACGCACAGGCACAACAGCAATACGAGGACCGTCGACGAGCCTCACGCATCTCCAAACGTTCCATGCTACCCAATTTAAAACTGGTAGCGCGCTATGAGCATGCCGACGATGACCTTTTCTACGATCAGGATCTGAACAGTTCAGAAAGCGCCTGGACGATCAGTTTGGTATCTGACACAGACTTCAACCAAAGCCGCGAAAAGCTGGAATATCGACAGTCTCTGCTACAACAGGATCAAGCCTTTGAACAGATCCGAGCGGTGCATCTGAGTATCAATCGCGAAGTTGAGCAACGCTTACTCGCCTATCAGCGCTCGCAAAAAGAACTTGAAGTGCTGGAGGGTAATTTTCAACATGCCGGAGCCAGACTCAAACTGGCTCGCCAATTATTTCGTATTGGTCGCACCGATGGCTTTTCCGTAACCGATGCGGAACAGTCCTATTTTACAGCGCAAAGTGCTTTGCTCAGCGGCAAATCTGAAGCATCAGTCAATGCCTATCGTTTATTGGACGCAATGGGCACGCTTGTCGAATCTCCCAGTCACCTGAAGCCGAGACAGATATGAAACACAAGAGTGTAAGAATAGGTATTTCAGCGGGTATCGCCGCTGTCTCTTTAATTTTTATACTGGGCAACACCGGTGATCCTGCGCAAACCAGCTATAACCTGGCCAAAATAGAGCAGAATGCATTGGTGGTTCGCTCAATTTATACCGGCAAAATCGAGGCGCGCAATCAGGTTACTGTCATGTCGAAGTTCAAGGGTTTCGCCACGGTTGTCGAATTAACAAAAGAGGGCTCCCAGATACGTACCGGTGATCTGGTGGCACGTTTTGATTCGGCAGATCTGGAGCGAGAGCTGCTCAATCTGGAAAAAGAGTATGCTTTGGCCGAGTCGGAGCGCAAAAGCCAGTTTAATGCCATCATTCCCCTGGAGGTGGAAGAACTGAAGATGGATTTACAAAAAATCTCCGAAGCCGCCGCCGCTGAAAAACAATATTTGAAAGACAGTATGGCGCTGGCACAGGAAAATGTCGTTTCCATGATGGAGGTCGAGCAACAAAAAGCCAAGGTTGCACAGCTGGATGCGGAATATCGGTCAGTCAAAAATCGCCTTTCGCTAACCAAAAAATATTTACACCCCTCTATGCGCCAACGTGCCAACGCCAAGTTACACTCCGCCAAACAGGCCCTTGAACTGGCCCGTACACAGCTGGCGAACACCAGCGTATATGCCCCGGCAGGCGGCCTGCTGGTATACAAACCCTTACACATTGGCGGAGAATACCGAACCCTGAGAATTGGTGACTCCCTGCATGCCAACCAACCCTTCATGTTGATACCGGATCTTGAGGATATGGTATTACACGCCATGATTCCCGAAAGCGAACTCTCGCAGGTAAAAGCAGGGCAAAAGGTTGTGATTTACCCACAGGCATTTCCAGACATGAGGCTCGACGGAATCGTCGAGCAGGTAGGTGTAATAGCCGAATCCGCCCCCGGACAACCAAAATGGCAGAATTACTTTAGCTTAACAATTGCCATCGACGATAAAGACGAAAAACTCCGCCCAGGCATGTCGGCCGTGGCCCATGTGATTTCGGCACAACGTGAGGACGCACTGCTGATACCCAGACGTGCTATCACCTGGAACGATGGCACAGCCTATACTGAAGTGAAAACAGCTCTACAAATTTCCTCCCGCAAGCTTTCTTTGGGGGTGGTTAACGAAACCCATTATGAAGTGCTGGCTGGGCTCAGTGCTGGGGAAACGGTGATTCTAAAATGACACCAGCCCCAAAAACGACACCCATTCTGGAGTTTAAAGATGTTGGCAAAGCCTACAGC
>CBDUGR010000430.1:0-2656 GCA_965366515.1 uncultured Gammaproteobacteria bacterium
CCGGGTCAGCAAAACCTAACAGGGCAGGAAAAGGGCTTTTAAGAAATCCGATGTGGAAAGAATGTGAACAGGATACAGAGACAGACTCATGTAATGCAGTCGGCGCGCAGCTGCATTTTAATATCGACCTGATTTACGGAAACTGTCTTTATTTGAAGAAGAAGACAAGACCCGACAAACTTTGGTTCTATGAGCGTAGAATCTTCTGGAGAGTCAGGAAATCAATTGGCAGTAATTTTTGATAACCGATTGTTTTACGGAACGATGAGGAGTTTAGGCGAAAAAAGAGTTATCAATTAAGCTCAAGCGTTGTAGTCCAGTGAGCATCCGTATTGCACTATACTTTGGCATTTGCTACCAAAAGGGCCAGCCCCGCATCCAATTGTTGCATAATTTGGTTAGTATCTTCAGTTTAAATTTTTTACATGAGGCGTGAGTAAGACCTTTCAATGATATCCAGGCCACTACGAATATTCCTCTCCATGGCTGCCCGAGCGTGCTCGACGTCTTTATCCTGAAGAGCTCTCAGGATCTCAAGGTGCTCACCTGTGAGTTTCAGACAAGCATCTTTTCCCATGGGATAAAGTGTCAAGAACGCTTCCACTGATTCAACAAGTTTGTCGACAATACTGCACAGGTGTGGCATACCAGAAGCGGAATAGATAGTACTGTGAAATCGTCGGTCAAGGCGATAGAAATTGGGCTCTAATAGCTCCATCTGCTGGCACAGCTGCTTGAGTTCATCCACCACGGTTTGATTCATATTCTTTAGAGCCATAACGGTGAGCTCGATCTCAAGATAAACGCGGGTATTGAAAATGATAGATATTTCTTTCATGGAGGGAGGCCTTGCGACCAGGGCGCCCTTGTGTGGCAAGTTTTTGACCAGTCCGGATCGATCCAGGCGCATAATTGCTTCGCGGATGGGGCCGCGGCCGATCCCCAGTTCAGACTCAAGCTCCGCGATAACCAGCCTCGTACCGGGAAGTTTCTCTCCGGTGAGAATCATTTCCCGGATTTTATCATAGGCAACCAATGATTTCATGGAATGATTGGGCATTTTCACGTTTGCGCTCTCTGATTGTGTGGTTGATCATTTTTGCCTGAAGTTTATCCACTCTTTGTTTAATGCACTGCTGTAAGAGAAATAATACAGCAATTAATCAGACCTTTCTTTCATGTAACTCTCAGCTACATCATACCGCTATAGCAAATTCTATATTAGCGGGAACATCTTTTTACAAACTTTTCACGATGATCCTATTAGACTGCAGATATAATCAGGCAGGTTGCGCAGTAAAAGGTGCTTTCCCATTCTTGACGATCGCGACGATCTCGCGGGCGAGAATTTCTGAGGCATCAATACTCTTAACCGGAAGATTGGCTTTTACTACCCCCAACTCCGTGCATCCAAGAATACAGACACGTACGTTTTTTTCTCCGAGATGCTTACAAACCTCAATAAATTGGTCAGCTACCTGACCGCTGGTTTTTCCGGATTTAACCGCTGTTATGACTTCGAACAATTTCTCTTGCATCTCTGCTTCAGGATACACAACCTTGACGCCGCGTGCGACAAATCTGGTTTCGTAGAGTGCGGTTTTAACGATCGTTGTGGACCCGAGAATTCCGATCTCTCGAATGGTCGGATTGTCGGTTAGAACGCTGTGTACCACTAAATCTATCAGGTGAACAACCGGTATGGATACGGCGTTTGCAACATACTCGTAATAATAGTGTGCAGTATTGCATGGGATGACCAGAAAATCTGCACCCCATTTCTCAAGACGCCTGGCCATCTCTGCCATTGAAGGTCCGGGATTTTCACCACCCTGCTCAAGTATAGCCTTTATTCGGGATGGAATCTTCGGGTTATTATCAACAATGCAACGGATATGGTCGACATCGTCGATGGCGGAAGTATTGGCAATAATCCGCTGCATAAGATCAACAGTTGCCTCGGGGCCCATTCCTCCGATGATTCCAGGAACCATCTCGGTTGATGTGTGAATGCTCATGTATTTTTGGCCTCGCCTCAGTATGATAGCTCTCGTCTCGTTGGCAGGAAAAGAGTTAGAATCTTTCCCTGCCAATGGGAACTATTGGTCGAAAGAAAAAGCTGCGCCAGTCCCTATTGCCGAAATGTATCAAGATAGGCGTAAAGTGCTGGTGAGCCGCCAGTATGCAGGAATAGTACGTTAGAGTCAGGGGCGAACGCTCCCTTCCTGACCAGGTCGATAAGGCCAGCTGCGGTTTTACCGGAGTATACCGGATCAAGTAAAATCGCTTCTTTGAGAGCAAACAGTTGAACTGCCTCAATCATTGATTCAGTCGGCAAGGAATAACCCGGACCGACATAATCGCCATAGTAGACGACATCTTCTCGAGGGTCTCTCACCCATTTGAAGATATCCTCTGTTAGCTTTTTTTACAAGCCATTGTACTGGCCACTAATGGCATAGGTTGCCGTTATTTATAAACATCCAGAGCCACAACAGCGAGAATGCCGGAGATTATCCATTCGGCATGAATAGTCAGGGATACTTTTTTTTATTTTTTTCAAAATAAGTCAGATCCGGACGGGCGACGTGTTTATCATAGAGCATATATGATCCTGACAGCAGAATCGCATGAGCGATAATTTCCGAATCATCAG
>CBDUGR010000431.1:0-2651 GCA_965366515.1 uncultured Gammaproteobacteria bacterium
TACGACGGTAAATCATGCGGTGCAGATGCTCCTTAAAGCTGTGCACCGTACCGCCCGGTGCATAGATAAAATCCCCGGCCGACATGGCAATGGTGTCCATACCGAGCTGAAATTCGAGTCTTCCGGATACCAGGTAATAGGCCTCATCCCAGGGGTGGTGATGCGGAGGTGCACCACTGCCTTTCGGCAACTCGACTTCCAGAAGCGAAAACCCACCTGCGGTATTGCTTGATGCGCACAGGAATTTCACCTGAGTTCCCAGAACGCTAAGCACCTCACCTTTGTGCCGCCTCTGATATATCTTTGTTTTTACAGTCATTCGCACCCGCTCATTGCGCTATTTACTAAACAAACAATACATGATTGACAGTAATAATGACATTATGTCAGTATTACTGTCAATATGGCAGGCAATATCATCCGAACAATAATGACCGGGAGTGACTATTGGCCAAACTGAATGAAAAACATGCAGCACTGACCCGCCAACTGGTGCTGGATGCGGCTGTTGAACTGATTAAAGATTGTGATGTAAGCGAGCTCAGTCTGAAGAAAATCGCCGAGCATGCCGGTATGGCAGAACGGACTCTTTATCGGCACTTTGCTACACGTAATGTATTTATAGAGGCACTGGCAGCTACACTCCATGAGAGACTGGCAACACCACCCACGCCCGTCGATGCAGCCTCGTTGGCTACCATGCCTGAATTACTCTATAGAAAACTGGAAGAACAGCCCGAAATCGTGCTCGCTATCCTACATTCAGAACTTTACCAATATATTTTCGGTACTGCGGCCAGAGATCGCTGGTTAAGCATCAAAAATATACTCAATGACGCCTACCCGAACACCCCTGATCAGCTGCGCGAAATGTCGGCTGCCAACATTCGGTATTACCTCAGTGCATCAACCTGGTACTACTATCGGTATAACTTCAAGTTTGATATTGAGACCACAATCCAGTGTGCAGAGCTATCGATTGAGCAAACGCTTCAAGGTTTAAGCGCGTATTCCAGTAGTTCGCAGGTAAAATAACTTACAAAACCATTATCGGTGGCCAGCACCTCCTCATTGAGAGGAGTAAAACCAATCATAGCGTGGGAGCCCCAGCGGGTCTGCAGTGATAATTTCGTTATTCGTTATTCAACATTCATTCTCAATTATAGTTACAGCTAACGATTGAATTGAACCGCGCAGATTTTTTTCGTCGGCTTGAATGATTGGTTATGTGGCTTTTACCTTCTGAAAGTACTTAACATCTGGCAATGATTTGAAATCTGCATCCTGAGTCCAGATCATGGCACTATACTTTTTTGCTGTTGCATAAATGATGCTATCAGCCAGTGGCAGTTTATGCTTTAAACCATAAACAGCTGCATCAATAGCCAAGGAGCTATCCAGCAAAACAACCTTTCCCTGCTCCATATGTGCAATTGCCTCTAATGCCACATCTTCATCCCTTTGTCGCATAATGCATTTAAATACTTCCGTGAGCGTAATACTGGGAACCAGCAGCTCACCAATAGCTTCTATTGGTTTTGCAAATGCAGCGGCATTCTTGTCACCCGCGAAATAGGATAACCACGCAGATGAATCTACGACATTCATACCCTGTCCTTGTCTCTTTTTATACTGGTATCTATCCCCTTCAGAAAACCTCTCATCTTTTTCATAGGCCGGATAGGTATTAGTTCAATACGATTCTGATAAGTCAGAATTTGTATCTTCTGACCAGAGACTATACCCATAGAATCACGTACTTCTTTAGGTATAACTATTTGAAATTTAGGAGAAACAGTTACTGATGTCATGGCAACCTCCATCGATCTATAATGCGTAATACGCTATAAATATCGATGGGATCTGTCAAGCCACATAACGATGAAGTTAAACGACGCCGTTTATGGCGTCCGTTTTAATGACTTGTTAGCCGTGGGATCTTCTAAGCTACCTGTCACATATTTATGTAAAACACTTGATACCAATGTTTGATATGGAACACCTTCCCGCAAAGCACGCCGTTGCAATGCCGCCAAATCACGGCTTGATATACGAATATTGATTCGCTTATCTTTTTTAAAAGTACTCTCTGCCGCTTCAGCTAAAGCTTTCTTTCTTTTTTCGGTGAGATCAGACTCGTAATCACCTTCTTCAAATGCATCCAGAATTTGCTGCTCTTCAGGACTTAACTTCTTAGCACTCATAGCTATTCTCCCAGGTACTGCTTCGTGGCCTTCCTGCTGGGGATAATCGTCTTTAAAAAAATCTCCTCTTCAGTCTCCACGTAAGGAATTAAATAAGCGTAAGTATCCACATCCACGACAAAAATCCGTTGATACGGATATTTCTGCTGGTTTGGATGCTTCAAATCATCAAGCAGAAACCCTTGTTGGATACAAAATATGACGTCCTCAAACGATATCCCACGCTCGACGATAAGCTGTTGGTTTTTCTCGTCATTCCAGTTGAAAGCCTTGCTCATACCGGTAAGTATAGCATGGATGTGTGCCTTTTGTACTCACAATCGCTTCGATAAGTGCAGCTAACGATTGAATTGAGCCGCGCTGGTTTTTGGCATCGGCTCGAATGATTCGTTATGTGCACTACGGAGCCACTTGAAGCCAACCCAGAGAATATGCTTAAATGTGTAT
>CBDUGR010000432.1:0-2640 GCA_965366515.1 uncultured Gammaproteobacteria bacterium
TCGCCAAAGGGCGTTTTCGCGCGGATCTTTATCACCGCCTGTCCGTCTACCCGGTTAAGGTACCGCCTTTGCGTGAACGAGATAATGATTCCCTGTTGCTGGCTGGCTATTTTCTGGAGAAGAACCAAAAACGCTTCGGTGTGCAGGGACTGCGACTGTCGCTTGAAGCCAAACAGCTGATCAAGCAATACAGTTGGCCAGGGACTGTAAGAGAGCTGGAGCATGTATTAAGCCGTGCAGCACTAAAGGCTATCAATGAACAGGGGCGCGATACACGCTCAATACTTATCTCACAAAAACACCTGGGACTCAGCCCGGAGGAGCTTATCGAAGAGAGCTTACCAAACGAAAACGCACCCGAGGCGCACAAAGAACAAATATCTTTAAAAAATGCCACGGAACGATTTCAGAAAGAACTTATCATAGACCGACTAGAGAAAAATCATGGCAACATCGCTGCGGCAGCACGTGAACTAGGTATTAACCGAAGCAACCTGTACCGACTACTTAAACGACTGGGGTTAATCTAATGTCTGTTTAACCACGATTTACTGTACCCATTCATTCGAACGCAAGACAAAAATAGAGACCTTAGATGAATACTACCAATTTGCCAAAACTATCAGCGCTCCTCCTGCTGTCCGTTATTTTTATCAACGGTTGCGCCACTACTGGCGAAAGCAGCCCCTCACAAAAGCGCCAGGCTGTGCTAAAAATGAAGGACCAGGTATTGGAGGACTTGTACCGTATCAAGCCCAGCGTACGCGCCCAGATTGCTGCGGCACCCGGCTACGCTGTTTTTAGCAACGCTAATATCAATGTCATTCTCGCCAGCTTCGGCGGCGGCTATGGCGTAGTCACTAACAACAGTAGCGGCCAGCAAACCTACATGAATATGGGTGAAGTCGGTATCGGCCTGGGTGCCGGTGTAAAGGATTTTCGAATTGTGTTCGTATTCCACCAGCCGGAAACGCTGAAAAGGTTTACGGAACATGGCTGGGCCTTTGGCGGACAGGCGGATGCCGCAGCCAAAGCAGGTGACAAAGGCGCAGCTGTCGGCGGAGAGGCGATCCTTGATAATGTTACTGCCTACCAGCTAACCGAAAGTGGATTGGCATTACAGGCGACAATCAAGGGCACCAAATACTGGAAGGCCTCAGATTTAAACTAAACCCGCGAAGGAGCCTGATCCGACCGGACTCAGGCTCACAATAATTCTAGGAACTGCGAGTCTCTTTTATGATCTCGTAAGCCGCTTGGATTTCCTGGGTTTTTTCCTTTGCCAGCCGCATCATCTCCTCTGGCAAACCCTTGGCTACCAGTTTATCCGGGTGATGCTGACTCATGAGTCGCCGATAAGCCTTTTTGATTTCCGCATCACTGTTTTCCGGAGTTACACCCAGCACCTTGTAAGCCTCCGCAAGCTTATCCTGGGCTGAATACTGCCGCTGCGCACCCCCATACTCTTGATATTGCCCGCTAGCAAATGCGCGCTCAGCCAGGATGCGCTGATGTATGACTTGAAAACGAAAACTGGAAATACCCAATATAGAACAGGCTTGCTGAAGTAAAGATAACTCCTGCTGATTCAAATCACCATCCGCATAACCGGCTTGAATCTGAATTTCCAGAAACATCTGAATCAGAGTGGCATGGCGCCCTGCCTTGCTGCGAAAATCTTTCAACTCCGATTCAATATCAGTATCGGTATCTTTACCCTGACTGAACAGCTCAATCGCCTGACGTCGCATTTCCGTTGTCAAATTCATGCGGTTCATGACATGCTCAGCCCAGCGTATCTCATCTTGCGACACCCTGCCGTCTGCTTTCGCCATGCGACCCATCATCAGAAAAGTCATGCGAAAGAACGCTTTTTGAGTATCTGCCTGAGACGAAAAGCCGGCGCCAGAAAAATTCTTTGCCAACCCCTTATCAAACATATGCCCGACATAAATGCCAATCAGCGCGCCAAGAAACCCCAACCAGGAATAACCGAATAAGCCACCCAGCAGTTTTCCAAAAATCATGCGCTGACGCCTGCTTTACTGCAAATAGGATTCGTCATAATCTCCCCAAAAATTCCTCTAAATCTGCCAAACGCTGGGTCGTTCCCACATCGAACCAGGCGCCTTGATAATACTCTCCACTGACCTTGCCTCGCTCGATTGCCCTCTGCAAAATAGGTAACAGTGCAAAGAACCCTGGCTGAGAACCCTCAAAAAGTTCTGGATTAAGCACGCTGATCCCGGAAAACGTAAGCCTTTCAGACGCACTGTTATCTTCCATGGATACGACATCTTGCGCCAGGTTGAAATCACCCAGTCTATTGTGTGCAGGGTTACCCACCAATACCAGATGTGTATTTCGGCTGTCTCTTTGCAAAAGCTTCGACAGCGGATAATCGCTCCAAACGTCCGCATTTATCACCACAAAAGGATCTTCCCCTAAAAGTGGCAAAGCCTTCAAAATACCGCCGCCCGTCTCCAGTGCTTCCGACTCCCGGGAGTATTGAATTGTGACACCGAACTGAGAACCATCACCCAGAAAATCCACTATCTGATAGCCTAAATGCGCATGATTGATTACCAGCTGGTCGATACCCGCCGCGGCTACTTTGTCGCCAATGTCGAGCTCGCCACC
>CBDUGR010000433.1:0-2629 GCA_965366515.1 uncultured Gammaproteobacteria bacterium
CAACGATGATGTGTATTTATTGGCGGTTGACTGGTTAACAGGTGGCGTTGAATTAGAACGGAATAGCGGAGAATAGCGGCAATGGAGAAACGGTCTGCGATAAATCGCGTTTCTCATCAGTCGGGATTTACGCTGCTGGAGGTGCTGGTTGCTTTTGTATTGATGGCTACGGCTGTGGTGGTGATTGCTCAGTCTTTCGCAGGAGGATTGCGTAATCTAGCACGAACCGATAGCTACACTACAGCGGCTTTGGTGGCTGATTCGCAGATGGCACAGGTAGGTGTTCTGTACCCTGTTGCCAGCGGAGAGTTTGATCAATCTGGCTTTGACTCGGAGTCTGATTCAAAACTGGATGAACAGTACCGCTGGTCGATTTCGATGACGCCGTATGAAATCGAAGCATTTGATGACCAGCTTGAGCATCCCGGGGAGCTTCAGCTTTTCCTGGTGCGGGTGACAGTGAACTGGATTGAAAGCGGAGAGGGAAAAAGTCTACAAATTGCTTCCCTAAAAGCAGGTCCCAAGGAGGGTGGCTTTTGAGTCCGCATTTAATGGAGCAGAAGGGATTTACGCTGGTCGAAGTATTGGTTGTTCTTGTTTTAACCAGCTTGATAACACTCGCACTTTTTTCCAGTTTTAGAGCGGGCATTCAAAGCTGGAAAACTGGCGAAAGATATATTGAACGGGTCGAGGGTGGACGGCAGTTTATTAGTCTAATGCGGCGACATTTATTGCAGGCAAAGGCGGAACAGATTATTGACGATGGGGGGGCAGCTTTTTCATTTGATGGTGAGGCTGGGCGAATTCGATATGTGGCGCCCCTGTCAATGTCTGCATCGGGAGAACATTACCTGATAGAGCTGGAAACAAAGCTGCGTGGCAGGGAGGGCCTATGGGCACGATTTGGGCTGTACCAAACGGGGCTTTCTGTGGAGGAAATATTTGAAGAAAGTGAATACCAGCTTTTAATGCCAGATGCTGAGCTTCAGTTCTTTTACTACGACAAAAGTGCTGACGAGGGTGTTTGGGTAGAGCAATGGAAGGCGAGAATTGCATTTCCGGTGCTGGTAAAGGTGCTTATTAGTGAGCCCGATAAAGAGTGGCCAGCAATCGTGATGCGGGTTGGCAGTGGATGAAAAGGTCACTGCAGAATCCAGGGGCAAAGCAACAGGGTGCGGTGCTCATTATCGTTCTTTGGATTATTATGCTACTCACTTTTTTGTTGGCAGCCCACACTAATAATGTGAAGACCGAGACTAGAATCGTTAAAGATCTGGTCGGACAAATTCGCTTGCGAGCGGCAGCGGAAGGAGTGGTGAATTACCTGTCAATGGTGCACGTGAATTCTCCGCAGGGGCTGACAGAAAGGTCTGGACAAACGCTAGAGCTAGACGTTGGTGGACAAGGTATACTTTATCGCGTTATACCAGAGACATCTTTTGTGAGCCTTAATGTCGCCTCTGCTGAAATTCTGGAGGTGTTGTTGTCGGCTGTTGCGCAAGAAGGGGAAGATACAGTGAGTCTGGCTGCGGCAATAATTGATTGGCGTGATCCGGATAATATTACATTACCCAATGGCGCAGAAGGGGAGGAATATGAGTCTCTGGGGCTGAGTTATCTGCCTAGGGACGGACCCTTTCAGTCATTGGAGGAATTATCTCGCGTACGCGGAATGAGCAGGTCGTTATTGGAAAAGCTGGAGCCTTATGTTTCCGTGTTTTCTAATAATCCGGTTGTAGATCTACAATATGCGCCAGAAAAATTGGTAGAAATTCTGGATGGCACTCATACTAGTGGCGATGGCGAAGCGCAACCTGTGATGAGCAGTACCGATGGGTTTGGTCCAACATTCAGCAATTATCAATTAGATAATATTGCGGGTGCAGGAGTATATCGGGTTCAGGTAGAATTTGCGGGTAATAGTAATCAGATGCGGCAACAAATGGAAATTACAGTATCTTTTGGGGCCGGAGTTATTGGACGTCCCTATACGATAAAAAAATGGAACGAATACACAGCACACTTTAAGTTGGCTGAGGACTAGGAAATTAGTTGAATGAAACTAAGTACCACAAATAAGTGGCAATTTTTTGGGGTGGACGTTGCACAATTATACCAGTTTTTTGTGCAAGGCTTGTCGGATGGGATCCCGGTTCAGCTTAAAAACGCATTCGCTAGCCATTGCCCATCGCTAATTGCTCATTTGAGTGACGAACAAATTGACTTTGTGCTAGAGGATGGCGATAACAAAAAGCAATTGGCTTCCTTTAGCCCCAGCAGTTTGTCGACAGATTCTGTGGAGGTACTGAAGGCGCAGCTTGAAAAATATACCCAAAAATCATCGGATGGGATAGAAATTGAATTGCTGGTCGATGAAAAGGACTTATTGATCCACCGTATGCAATTACCTTCTCAGGTTGAACCGAACTTAAGACAGTCAGTTGCATACCAGTTAAGTCGCCACACGCCATTTACCGAAGAACAGGTGCTGTTTGATGCCATCGTAGTTGAAAGGGATCGGATAAAAAAACAGCTGCAAATCGACTTGATTATCGTCCCCAAAATGCGAATTCAGCCCGTTATTGATGACATCTGTCAGGCCACAGGTATCAAGGTTAGTCGTGTTTCC
>CBDUGR010000434.1:0-2628 GCA_965366515.1 uncultured Gammaproteobacteria bacterium
AAAAAATACACCAACCGTGGACTACAGTTTCTAGACCTGATTCAAGAGGGCAATATCGGCTTGATGAAAGCCGTGGATAAGTTTGAGTATCGTCGCGGCTACAAATTCTCAACCTATGCTACATGGTGGATTCGTCAAGCGATCACCCGCTCTATTGCCGACCAGGCCAGAACTATTCGCATACCAGTGCATATGATCGAAACGATTAACAAACTAAATCGTATCTCGCGCCAAATGCTACAGGAAATGGGTCGTGAACCCACACCGGAAGAGCTGGGCGAGCGTATGGAAATGCCGGAAGACAAAATTCGTAAAGTGTTGAAAATTGCTAAAGAACCGATCTCCATGGAGACCCCTATCGGTGATGATGAAGACTCACATCTGGGCGACTTTATCGAAGATGCAAATATCGACTCACCGGTCGATTCAGCCACCGGGGAAGGTTTAAAGGAAGCCACCACAGATGTATTGTCTGGCTTAACAGCAAGAGAAGCCAAGGTTCTGCGCATGCGCTTTGGAATCAATATGAATACCGACCACACCCTTGAGGAAGTCGGTAAACAGTTTGATGTAACTCGCGAACGGATTCGTCAAATCGAAGCTAAAGCGCTTAGAAAATTACGTCACCCAAGCCGTTCTGAGCACCTGCGCTCTTTCCTCGACGAATAATACTGGTCAGACATAACGCGGCGTTTTATAATGCGCCGCGTTGTTATATCTACCGCTTTACCTTGGTTGAAATTTCGATAATCGCAACGATGAAATTTCCAGTATCTTCCAGGGCCTGTAGCTCAGTTGGTTAGAGCGCTCGACTCATAATCGATCGGTCGAAGGTTCAAGTCCTTCCAGGCCCACCACATCCCATACATTAATTATGCGCCTGTAGCGGGGCGCGATAGCGCAAGGTTAGAGCAGTGGACTCATCATCCATTGGTCGAAGGTTCGAGTCCTTCCAGGCCCACCATTTCTATTAGGGTGTCCCCCGTTAATGATGAAGAGCCCGGCCTACTTACGCGTAGACTGGTCCACTAACGCTTCCGCAGGCACGGCCCGCTGTCTGGTACTAAAAATCTGGAAAACCTCAGGTTTGTCATGCAGGTTGATCTGCGAAAACAATACACCACCATTCAGGTTTCGCCCATCATAGTCGCTTAGCCCACCAGAGAGCGATTTTAAATCCGGACTGAAGCGGTTGAACACCACTAGCTTGCCTTGTGCGTCTCGCTTTAACTTGGCCCGACTAATGTCTTCAAATGCGAGAACGATAGTCCCGTCATGGCCTCGTTTTTTCTTGAACAACCCTTTCGCCCCAGAAGGTGTCGCCAGCATAAATAACCGCCCATCCTCTTCCACCAAACTGGATCCGGTGAGGACGACATAACCCAGCGCCTCAGCATCCTTGAAGTCGGTAAGGGTACCCACGTAGTCCCAGGTGATCCCATGATCGCGCGAGGCAACCAGCACAATTTTATGTTGTCGCCATTGGCCAAGTCCCGTTGCGGAGATACTAACGTCCATGCTGAGGTACAGCACTCCATCCATATAAATGGACCCCAGCTCGTTGTACATTTGATTGTGCTGTAAATCCAAGTGCAAAGTATTTAGGTCAACCCTGCAATTATTCTTCAGTCGGCCAAAGAGACAAACACCCTCAGACCATGGTCCTGCAGGCGTTGCCGCATATCTATATTCAACCCAGCCTTGAGCAAAAAGGCGATCCGTTTCCCGGTATGGTGCAAGCGTGAGGTAACGCTGAACGAAAAGCTTCCAACGTCTCGCTGGCAGCGCTTCCCGATCAAAAACAAGCGTAGGTGTTTCGTAGCGCCATACGCCTTTACGCACTTTATTATCGATCAGAATCGTGTCCATTTGAGAGCGGTTTGCCACACCTACGTGCTGCCAAGTCTCGCCGCCATCAACGCTTTTTGCTATATGTGTTTCAACATGTTTCGGCAGTTCAATTCGTGAATATGCCATCCATCCAG
Organism: uncultured Gammaproteobacteria bacterium; assembly: GCA_965366515.1. GTDB lineage: Bacteria > Pseudomonadota > Gammaproteobacteria > Pseudomonadales > IMCC2047 > JAJFKB01. The sequence continues at coordinate 1,986 of CBDUGR010000434.1, forward strand.
TCCCGGAATCATCGTATTCAATCGAGAGATCGAAAAATCCATTGCGCGGCGTTTCTCCCTCAATCTCAATTCTTACGAACTGACTATTCTCAGCTATTGATGGTTGCGCAATAAAAATAATAACGCCGCACATAATAAATCTGAAAATTCCTAATAGCTGCCGGTAACATTGCAGTACGGGCCTAATACATTTAAGCGCCAATACGCTCATAGAGTCCCTTTTTTATGAAAGTAACTAATGGATAGAATACTAAGAACCATATGATTCCCGCAGAGATTGCTATCACTCCAAAACCTATCCTTGTCCAGATCCAGTCAGATACTTTCATTAGTCCGAGTGCCTGCGCTTGCAAATTTACTGTTGCTGTAACTTTTGAATACGCTCAGATTCAGCCTTTATCATCGCTTGCAGTTCATCTATATTTTCCTCAACACGAGTCGCACCAATTTGTCCGCCTTGTGCCATCAGCATAGGCATCTTTTCAATAGTCTTTTTACCCGCCTCAGTAGAATAGAAAGTGCTGATTTCCTTTAATTCTGAAGCTGTAAATGCTTCGGCATATATTTTCAAAATGTCAGGCTTCAAGCTTTCGTAGCTCATGTACTTATTGAAAAACTCCATCATTACACCTTTGTATGGGAC
>CBDUGR010000435.1:0-2623 GCA_965366515.1 uncultured Gammaproteobacteria bacterium
AACACAAAACAAAATAGAGAAAAATTATCATTATGGCAAATTATATCGAGCGTATTCGCAGCCGCCATAGGTGTGCAAAGCAATAAGAATCGAGAGCGAGATTTTAATCAAGCAAAACCAACCACCTACATCATTGCCGGCGCCATCTTTACGCTGCTATTTATACTATCCCTGGTCATTCTGGTAAAAATAATTTTGAATAATGCCACTTAAAATATCTACAAATCCATATTTCCCAGAACCTGAAATTGATTTACATCATGGCTAAACTTTATGATTCAAACTGGTTCTAACCATATAAGAATTTGATGTTTTATCGAATTGGTAGAATTCAGTATGATGCGCCCCCTGTCTAATTATAATGAGATATAACAAAGAATATGTACGTTTACGATGATTACGATCAGCAGATAGTAAATGATCGTGTCGCACAATTCCGCGACCAGACTCAGCGATTTCTAGCTGGAAAGATCAGCGACGATGAATTTCTGCCCTTGCGACTACAAAATGGCCTTTATATTCAGAGGCATGCACCCATGCTGCGCATTGCTATTCCCTATGGCATGCTCGCATCGCGGCAACTCAGAAAGTTAGCTGATGTATCCAGAAAGTTCGATAAGGGATACGGCCATTTTAGCACTCGGCAGAATATGCAACTGCACTGGCCTAAGCTGGAACAGGTGCCTGACATACTGGCCGAGCTGGCAACTGTACAGATGCACTCTATTCAAACCAGTGGCAACTGTATCCGAAATACCACTACAGACCAGTTCGCCGGTGTCGCCAGAGACGAACTGGAAGACCCTCGCCCCTATTGTGAACTGATACGTCAATGGTCGACATTTCACCCGGAATTTGCCTACCTGCCACGTAAATTCAAGATTGCAGTCAACGCAAATCCTACAGTCGACAGAGCAGCAACGCTGGTCCACGATATAGGCATACACATAGTACAGAATGAATCGGGAGAAAACGGGTTTAGGGTATTTGTCGGAGGTGGACTAGGTAGAACCCCTGTGATCGCCAGCCTGGTAAGGGAATTTTTACCTAAAAAGCACCTGTTGACCTATTTGGAAGCTATTCTGCGCGTGTATAACCGGCTCGGACGAAGAGATAACAAGCATAAAGCGCGAATTAAAATTCTGGTGAGGGCCATGACGCCGGAAAAATTCACCGAACTGGTAGAACAGGAATGGCTACAACTGAAAGATGGGCCAAACACAGTAACATCAGAAGAGTTCGAACGTCTTAAAACATTTTTCACTGAACCTGAGTACCAATCCCTGCCGCAACAGGACGAACAGTTTCTGGCGATGCAGGCTGAGAATAATTTTTTCGCCAACTGGGTCAAACGCAATGTTACCCCTCATAAGAAGCCAGGGTATGCTGCCGTAACGCTGAGTCTGAAAAAGACTGGTATCGCTCCCGGAGATGCAACTCATGAGCAAATGGATGCCATGGCAGACTTGGCTGACAATTATAGTTTCGGCGAGCTACGCGTCAGCCATGAGCAAAATATTGTATTGGCCGATGTCAAACAGTCAGATCTGCATTCACTTTGGCAAGATGCCAAACAACACGGCTTCGCCACACCAACACTCGGCTTACTAAACGACATGATATGTTGTCCCGGAGGCGATTTCTGCTCGCTGGCTAATGCTAAATCGATCCCCATCGCCCAGCAGATTCAGGAACGCTTCCAGGATCTGGATTACCTTTACGACATCGGCGACCTGGATCTCAATATATCAGGATGCATGAATGCCTGTGGCCACCACCATGTGGGAAACATCGGTATCCTGGGTGTCGATAAGAAAGGTGCCGAATTCTATCAGGTCTCGCTAGGAGGTGCCTCAGGCGTTGATGCGTCGCTCGGAAAGATACTTGGGCCATCATTTAGCGAAAAAGAGGTCGCAAACGTCATCGAAAAAATTATAGACGTTTATATTGATAAAAGAATCGAAGAGGAACGCTTTATCGACACCTATCGGCGCATTGGTATCGATCCATTCAAACAGCAGGTATATGCCAATGTCTAACAAAAAGATTATTAGAAATGGGCAGATCGAGTCGGACACCTGGCTAGTCATAAAAGCTGACTCAGAGGGCCACAGTATTTTACCCGATGACGGTGACATTATCGTGCCATTAAGCCTCTGGCAGGAGCAGGCTCAAACTTTAAAACAAAGAACCGGTAGACTTGGGATCTGGCTCAATAGTGATGAATCGCCTGAATCGATCGCGACTGATCTGGAAAACTTTCAGATCATTGCTATTAATTTTCCAGTCTTTATGGATGGGCGCGGTTATTCTTACGCCCGCTTGCTGCGAGAAAGGTTTAGTTACAAGGGTGAGATTCGCGCCATAGGCGATGTGATGCAGGATCAATTGTTTTATATGCGTCGCTGCGGTATTGATAGCTTTACCATTAAAGAGGGTAAGGATATCGAAGAAGCAATTAATGGTCTTTATCCCATCAACCAGAGTTACCAGGCCGCAGCAGACCAGCCTCAACCACTTTTCAGACGTCGTTAAGTTACCCACCAATCTCAAAATATCTGGCCGGTTCACTCCGGCCAAATTCATGCAGTACCTCTTGAAAAGCCCGCCACGCTACTTATAC
>CBDUGR010000436.1:0-2598 GCA_965366515.1 uncultured Gammaproteobacteria bacterium
CCCATTAGTTTAACCGACTTGGCATAACAATCCAGAATCGGTTTGGCTCTCTCAAAATCCTCTGCATCACCACCCACCATAATCGCCAGACTGCCATTTTCTGCGCCGGCCTGACCACCGGATACAGGCGCATCGATAAAGGAACAGCCTTGATCGCGAGCGACTCGATACAAGCGACGAGCTATATCTGCAGAAGCCGTTGTATGATCCACAAAAAGTGAACCGGGAGCCATCCCTTCGAATGCTCCTTGCTTGCCCAGGGTGACGCTCTCCAAATCCTCGTCATTGCCGACACAGGCAAAAACCAGTTCCGCGTCCTGCGCCGCATCAGCCGGAGTCGCTGCCATCTTACCCCTCCAACGACTGACCCAGAGTTCAGCCCGGCTTTGTGTTCTGTTGAATACTACAACCTCGTGTCCCGCCTGCAGCAAGTGGCCCGCCATAGGAAAGCCCATTACACCTAAACCTATAAACGCTAACTTCATCGCTATCCCCTTTGTCTCCATAGGTGACACGCCAACAACGTGCGACAACTAATCTCTTGCAACCAGGTTGCGCAATGCTGTATTGATCTGCTCAAAGGTATAACCCCTTTGGTACAAAAACCGCTGCCGCTTGGCCTGTGACTTAGCATCCGGCGCAAAACTACTGCCGTATTTCTTGCTAATAAGTTTAGTCAGCTCCATTATCCACTCATTCAGATGAACATCCAGATAGGTGGCGATCAGCTGATCGGATACACCTCTGAGCTTGAGTTCTGACCGTATGCGTACAGGCCCATACCCCCTGCTTTTGCGGTAATATATAAAAGCCTCGCAAAACCGTTCATCACTGAGCAGACCCTCCTGGATCAATAACTCAAGCGCTTCATTCAGTGCCTTTGTATTTGTATCTGAAAATCGTTTTTTAAGTTTATTTTCTAACTCAAGGCGGGAGTGTTCTCGGCGGGCCAGCAAATCCATTGCTGCCCGCCTGATTTCTAATGGTTTGACCAAAACCCTGTCCTTCAGATTTCTGCCTCTAACTCAGTTACCTCTTTGACGCCAGACACATCGCCTACCAGGACACCGCGGATTTGCGATTCAATCTGCTCTGCAATATCCGGGTTTTCCTCTAGAAACTTAGCTGCATTGGCTTTTCCCTGACCTATTTTATTACCACCATAGGCATACCAGGCTCCAGATTTATCCACCAGCCCCTGCTTAACCCCAAGATCAATCAATTCGCCCAAACGATATATTCCCTTGCCATATAAAATCTGGAATTCCGCCTGCTTAAAGGGGGGGGCCATTTTGTTTTTGACAACCTTAACCCGGGTTTCGTTACCCACCACCTCATCACCTTCCTTAATAGCCCCAATACGACGAATATCCAGACGCACTGAAGAGTAGAACTTCAAGGCATTACCTCCGGTAGTTGTCTCAGGGTTGCCGAACATTACGCCAATTTTCATTCTGATCTGATTTATGAAGATCACCAGGCAGTTGGAGCGCTTCACATTACCGGTTATTTTGCGCAGCGCTTGAGACATCAGTCGCGCCTGCAACCCCATATGAGAATCACCCATATCCCCCTCAATTTCAGCTTTGGGAGTCAGTGCCGCAACGGAGTCAATAACCAGCACATCAACAGCTCCGGATCGCACCAGCATATCGGCAATTTCCAATGCCTGCTCTCCCGTATCCGGCTGCGACACTAGCAGGTCGTCCACGTTAACTCCTATTTTTTTGGCGTAATCCGGATCCAATGCGTGCTCCGCATCGATAAAGGCCGCAGTGCCTCCGACTTTTTGAGCCTCTGCAACCACCTGTAATGTAAGGGTGGTTTTACCGGATGATTCAGGACCGTAAATTTCGACAATTCGTCCTTTCGGCAAACCGCCTATACCCAGTGCTATATCCAGTCCCAATGAGCCGGTTGAAATAGAGGGAACATCCTGTCGCTCCTGATCACCCAAGCGCATCACCGAGCCTTTACCAAACTGGCGGTCAATCTGCGACAATGCCATATCGAGCGCCCGTTGCTTGTTTTCGTCCATTAGTTCACCTCTTGTAAGTTGTTGATCGTGAGATAGATTAAAATCCAGCACTGTATATAACAACAGTATTATTTCACACTTATATCAGTCCGCATAGTCCTAATTGGTTAATAACTGAAGGAGCCCTGCAAATGCTGCTTCGACGGTCTGCCATCTGACCTGTTGCCGATCCCCCGGAAATAGAAAACGCTGACTTTTGACATCTTCGCCCTCTTTTCCCCAGGCAACCCAAACGGTTCCCACCGGTTTATCCTTACAACCGCCAGTCGGACCGGCAACCCCACTCACGGCGACCGCGACACCGGCGTTTGAACGCTGTATCGCGCCGCCCACCATTTCGCAGACAACCTCCTCACTGACAGCACCATGGGCCGTCAACGTTTCGGGCTTCACTCCCAGCATGAACTGTTTGGCTTGATTGGAATAACTGACAAAGCCACACTCAAACCATTCCGAGCTTCCCGACAATGCTGTCGCCTGTTGTGCGATCCAGCCACCAGTACAGGACTCGGCAGTGGCCAATGTCAGTCCTTGCGCTAGTAGAGCTTCCCCAGTTTTCT
>CBDUGR010000437.1:0-2585 GCA_965366515.1 uncultured Gammaproteobacteria bacterium
AGTCCATCGGCGTCGTTGCAAAGCTTGTCCGATGCACCACATCGCGCTTCGCTTGGCGCCTGGCCGAGTGACCTGATTTGGCGCCATCAAACGCTTCTATTTAAGGGTGAAGGACTCCAGGTGTGATGAAATTTGCTCAGGCGGCGGTTTTTTGCGCCACGACAAGCGAGGATAGGTAATGAGTCACGCGCTTGATGATGTTATCGTGCTAGATCTGACCAAGGGGTTTTCCGCTGCGCTGGCGGCAGCCTTTCTGGCTGACTTCGGTGGTCGGGTTATTCGTGTTGATTCCCCGCCGACAGCTGAATTAGCTGCCAGCCCGATGGATGGTGATTGGAATTATGAGGCAGATCTGATTCACCGCAACAAACGCAGTGTTGTCCTGAACTATGCAACCGAACAGGGGCGTGAGCTGCTGGCGGAGCTGGTTACGAAAGCGGATGTGCTCATAACCGACTGGCTGACAACCGACCTTGAAGCACTGGGGCTGGATTACGCGACCGTTGCGGTTGACAATCGCGGCATTGTTTTTGGCCGGTTATCGGGTTTCGGGCCGCAGGGGCCGGATGCGGATCTTGCCGCCATCGACGAACTTGCTGCTGCGCGCACCGGTGTTATGCCGACTTTACCGCAACCGGGCGAACCGCCGGTTTATACCGGCGCCGGAGCCATGCATGCGACGGTATTATTGGCGTTTGGCGTGGTGACTGCGTTAATTCATCGTCAGGCTACCGGTGAAGGACAGCAGGTCGATACTTCGCTGTTTGCAGCCAACATGTACGGCGCCAGCCTGGATCTGCAGGCATTTCTGGCAATCGAACAAGACGACCCCCAACACAAACGTATGCTGGAACCAATATCCCGTCTGGATGTGTCCAACCCTATGTCGGGCTCCGTATATCCATCATCCGATGGCCGCTGGGTGACGCTGACCATGCCCGATACGGATCGCTGGTGGCCGTTGTTGGCTTCTGCGGTGGGTATCGATGTTGAAGACGAGCGTTTCAATAGCCATGACAAACGCTGCGAAACAAACCGTTTAGAGTTGATCGCTGAGCTTGAAAAAGGCTTTCAGCGACAACCTGGCAGTCATTGGCGTAGTTCTTCAAGCCCCGTGCTACGATCAAGACGCTGATCGAGCAGTTCGATTATCCGGCACAGGATCCACAGGTAAAGGCCAACAAATATATTGTGGATCTGGATCATCCCAGCTTTGGACGGATCAAGAGTCTCGGTTTTCCTATTTATATGAGCGACAGTCCGGCACGTTTGAATCGCCTGGCGCCCTGTTTAGGTCAACATAGCGCGGATGTATTGCATGAGCTGTTGGGTTATTCGGAAGAGGCGATTTATCAACTCAGTAAAGACGGCATCGTTTTATAAACAGAGTGTTTCCCAGGCCTGAAGGAGGTTTTTCGTGGCAAAAGCATTAGAAGGTATTCGGGTAATCGACTTTACCGTCTGGTTTCAGGGGCCGGTATCGGCTCAGTACCTGGCGGATTTCGGGGCCGAAGTAATTAAAGTTGAAAATCCCAAGGGTGGTGACCAAGGACGCGGTGTGCGCAGTATCAAATCATTACCGATGGGTGACTGGAACCAGTATTTTCTGGTGATTAACCGTAACAAGAAAAGTATTGCGATTGACCTGAAGAAACCAGAGGGGCAAGAGATACTCTACCGTATGGTGGAAAAATCGGATGTGTTTCTGTCCAATATGTCACCGGCGTTATTGGCCAAAATGAATCTTTCCTATGAAAAACTTGCCGGAATCAATCCAAAACTGATCTATGCCACCAACACCGGCTATGGCCGCTTTGGTGATGTTTCGAAACCTTCTTTTGATATGACTGTCCAGGCACTGACCGGCGCGATGACACGCTTGGGGGAACCGGGCCAGCCACCTATCTATATGGGCATGGGGTCGGGTGACGCCTACGGCGGTATTATGTCTGCCTTCGCTATCGTTATGGCAATCTATCAGCGTAACAAAACTGGCAAAGGCCAGAGTCTGGATGCCTCACTTTACGGAGCTCAACTGTTTCTAGCCGCACCCTACCTGCAAAAATTTTTGGCAGGCAATAAAGCAAGTGCTTTGCAGCAATCTCGAAAAGAGGTTGAAAATCCGCTGTGGAATCTTTATCCGACGCAGGGCAAGTGGGTTTATATATGTGAGGCCAATACCGATGAGCGTTTTGAACAGGTTTGCCGTGCGTTGTGCACGACTGAGCTGTCGGGAGATGCCCGCTTTGCCACCTCTGAATTACGCGCGACAAATAATGTAGCGTTGGTCGCCGCAATTGAAGAGTTAACTCTCAAGCAGAACGACACTGACTTGATGCGTGCTTTTGAAAGCGAGGGCATTACCGCCAGTCCGGTCAACAGCTATGCCGAAGTCGTGAAGGATGAGCAGGCCTGGCAAAATAATTACTTTATGAAAGCCTATTGTGAGGAAGTCAAACGCGAAGTGGATGTGCGTGGCTTGCCGGTAACACTGTCAAAGACGCCGGGTGAAATTAACGCGCTGGGTCCGCAGCTGGGACAGGATACTGAACTGCTAATGATGGATCTGCTCGAGTACGAATGGG
>CBDUGR010000438.1:0-2582 GCA_965366515.1 uncultured Gammaproteobacteria bacterium
ACCTATCTTAAACGCAATGACTATCTGGCTGCCGATCAAATCGCCGAGCAACTGCTGGCAGCCAATCCCAGTGATCCCAGCTATGTCAATTTAATTACCATTACCAAGATGGGTATCGGTGATAACCTGAACGCCCGAAAAGCCGTACTCCGCTATCTCGAGTCTGATCCTGAGCATGTGTCTGCACGTATCAGTCTGGCAAAGATTGATATTGCTGAAGGCAAAGCTGAGGGCGCAAGGGCGACATTACAGACCATTCTGGATAGCGGTGAACAAAGAAGCCGAAAACACCACCCTATGGCGATGCTGCAGATGGCAAAAAGTTATCAGCTTGAGGGCGACTTAAAAAATGCTCTGGCCTGGGCGCGTAAAGCCGCCGCAAAGGCAACAGATAGCTTTATTATACAAAAATACCTATTTGATCTATTGCTTCAAAACAAGGCGTTGGACGAAGCCAGTAATCTAGCCTATGAACTGGAATCAAAATCCCCTAATGACCTCTCTGTGATGGAATTACAAATACCGCTGCTCAAGGCCAAAGATGAAACCAGCAAGCTCAGTGTGCATCTGCAAAATATGGCGGGTACTGCCGGCTCTCACACCGACTGGCTCTCCAGGATTGCCAGTCATCAGGTTGACGCAAATGCCTTCAGTGATGCTGCTTATACACTTTTTAAAGCCATTCAGGTTAATCCAGATAGCATCGCTATGCAGGCCCAATTAGCCGAAGTGGAACTCAAGCTTAACCGTATCGACAGTGCCTCAGACAGAATTGCCAACCTCACCCAAAAACACCCGGACCGAGCTATTGGTCACAGCCTGTCCGGTGATCAAAAAATGCTAATTGGAAAACCCGATCAGGCAATTCAATCCTATGCTACAGCACAGAAAATTCAGCCCAATACGCGCCACCTGATCAGACTGTACCTGGCGCAAAGAAGTGCCGGCAAAAGTAACAGCGCAGAACAAACTCTTCTAGGCTGGATCAAACTACACCCGGAGGATATTATTGCGCGCCATGCAGTTGCAGAGCATTATCTGGCAAACCAGCAGTGGCAGCGATCAATAGGCTATTACCAGGAACTACTGGAGACTCGACCCAACGATTCGCTGCTACATAATCACGTGGCCTACGCCTATGGTAAGCTCAATCAAATTGATCAAGCCCTGGAGCACGCGAACAGGGCAATTCAACTGCAGCCTGAAAATGCCTCCATTAATGACACACTGGGCTGGCTGCTGGTGCAGCAGGGAAAATTTGACCAAGCTCTTCAATATTTAAGAGAGGCCCTAACCCGCAACTCCCATAATGCGGAGATCCGGTATCATCTGGCAGCCGCGCTAAAGGGGCTAAAAAGAGCGGACGAAGCACGTACCGAGTTGCTACTCTCACTTGAGTCTAATCAGCCCTTCGATGGTCGAGAACAGGCCCAGGCCATGCTGGATCAGCTGGAGAATCCTTAACCAGTGTCGGAAATATTTACAACTTAAGTTAAAAACACAAATAATTTCTACCAGAAAAATCCTATCCTATTGATATTTTTATCAAATAATTATCTGGCAAAGAAATTGCATTTACTAAATTAAATTGATGGTTTGCGTGGCGTTTTAGAACCAGCAAAAGAATTAAACAATAGATCATGGTGATATTCATGAATAAATCAGTAAAAACCCTGTTAGCCGTTACATTGGCATTGGTTTGGGCAGGTAGTGTGAATGCTTCGGTGGACTGGAAGTTTGGCAGCAATGGCGGATCATATAACTCCAATCCAAGCGATACTAACTTTCATAAATTAGTAGATGGTATTGACCTTAAAATTACAGGCTGGGCGAGCTCTGGAACAAGTGCGACTTCCAACTTTCAATTAGAAAACTTAACACAGTACGGCGGCGGTCTAGGGATAGTATCTAACTCCAACGGAACCCCTGAACACGCAATTGGAGACTTTTTCGCGGAAGAGTTTTTATTGTTGGAGTTTAGCGAAGCTGTTGCGATTACTGGTATTGGGAACGGATATGATTATGAGTGCCAAATGTCAAATGATTCTTGCAATAGCTCAAGCCCAAGGCATGGTAGCAATGGGTGGAATACTAATGGTGTTGACGCGAGTGTTCTAGCATTTACTGGCGGTTTGACAGGAGGTATAGGGGGCGACGGGTTTCAGCGTTCCGATATGACACAACATGATTCATCAAGTGCAACCCAAGGTTTAACTCAAAAGGGTTGGTCACACTTCGGTACAACATTCAGCGGCGGAAGCGCAACTATTAATACCCCTGCAAATCCCGACAATCAGGTGTTTTCAAATTTCTGGCTAATTGGTAATGCAAACGAGCACATTACATCTGCTGGAGGGTGGGAAGACTTTTTCAAACTTAATCTGGTTAGCGTTGAAAGGCGAACCGGATGCCAGCCTAGAGATCCAGGATGTGAACCTGGCGTACCAGCACCAGCTACAGCAGCATTACTCGGCTTAGGGCTCTTGTTACTGCGTCGACAAGTATCACAATAATAAAACGTATTCCGCCCTCTTCGGGCATTAATATAAACCCCGGTCTACATATCGGGGTTTTTTGTGCCT
>CBDUGR010000439.1:0-2581 GCA_965366515.1 uncultured Gammaproteobacteria bacterium
CCACTTGTCACTACATGATGGGCGGTATACCCACTAATGTGAGTGGCCAGGCCTTGAGGGTTGACGGCGACGGGAATGATGAAGTGATTGATGGTCTGTATGCCTGTGGTGAAGTGGCTTGTGTATCAGTGCACGGCGCCAATCGGTTGGGCGGAAATTCACTGCTGGATCTTGTAGTGTTTGGCCGTGCATCTGGACTCTATATTGAAAAAGCACTGCGCGAAGGTATTGACCTGCGTGATGCCAGTGATACAGATCTTGACCAGGCACTAAGTCGTCTGGATAAGATTAATGGCAGCAATGAAGGTGAAAATGCCGCCGGCCTGCGTACCGAATTACAGAATATTATGCAGAATCACTTTGGCGTATTCCGTAAAGGTGAGTTTATGCAGGAAGGTATTAAGAAGCTGGCAGATCTGCGGCCACGTATTGAAAACGTGAAGCTGGATGATAAAAGCAATGCCTTTAATACCGCGCGTATCGAGGCGCTGGAATTACAAAACCTGCTGGAAGTTGCCGAGGCAACAGCCATTACCGCTGAAGAGCGCAAGGAAAGCCGTGGTGCACACGCACGTGACGATTACCAGACTCGCGATGATGAAAACTGGCTCTGTCACTCAATGTACTACCCGGACGAGAAACGGGTAGGCAAGCGCGCTGTAAACTTTACGCCGAAAACAGTTGAACCTTTCGAGCCAAAAGAACGTACCTATTAATCGGGACTATATCTATGTTAACAGTCAGTATCTATCGCTATAACCCTGAAACTGATAGTGCACCCTATATGCAGGATGTCCAGGTCGACACCGGTGGCAAGGATCTCATGGTGTTGGATGTGCTGGAATTGCTAAAAGGTCAGGATGAGTCAATAGCCTATCGCCGATCTTGCCGTGAAGGGGTTTGTGGCTCCGACGGTATGAATATGAATGGCAAAAATGGCCTGGCCTGCATTACACCATTATCGGAAACCGTGAAAAAGAATAAACTCGTATTACGCCCTTTGCCGGGGTTGCCGGTGGTGCGTGATCTGGTGGTGGATATGAGTATCTTCTACAAGCAGTATGAGAAGATTAAGCCCTATCTGATCAATGACAATCCGGCACCGGCTATTGAGCGATTACAATCGCCGGAAGAACGGGAAAAGCTGGATGGTCTCTACGAGTGTATACTCTGTGCTTGCTGTTCAACCGCCTGTCCTTCGTTCTGGTGGAACCCCGATAAATTTATTGGCCCATCAGGCTTGCTTCAGGCCTATCGATTTTTGGCGGATAGCCGGGATGATGCCACTCAGGAAAGGCTGGCTGAACTGGATGACCCGTTCAGCGTATTTCGCTGTCGGGGCATTATGAACTGCGTCAGTGTATGTCCGAAAGGCTTAAACCCCACACGGGCGATTGGTCACATTCGGGAAATGCTGATACAAAGAGCAACTTAGGTATTAGATAAAAACTGGATTAGCGGGCTGAAGGGAGTCTGCTAATCCAGCGCTGTAAAACCCATTATAATTATTAGTAGCTAGCATACATTATTAGGGGCGCGACCATTTCTTTGGGCGCGAGTGGAGAGGAGGGAATACTTGTACTAATCTATGACATACAATAGTTAATTTATGATTTAAGTATCAGGGGTGATGCGTGCAAGATACTAATATGGAACAGATGTGGCAGTCTGCGCACATGCAGGGTGGCAATCTGTCGTATGTTGAAGGACTCTATGAAGCCTATTTGTTAGACCCCCAATCCATTCCAGAAGAGTGGCGCAGTTATTTCGACGTGCTGCCACAGGTTAATGGTTCAACCGACCCGGAACCTTCCTACGCGACTATAACGAAACAGTTTCTTGAGATGGGCAAGCAGTCAAAAGCGACCGCTGGCGCAATTTCGGATTCAGTCAGTATTGAGCATGAGAAAAAACAGGTTCGGTTGCTCAGTATGATGCATGCCTACCGATTTCGCGGCCACCAAAAAGCCGATCTCGATCCGCTGGGGTTAATGCAGCGAGACAAAGTGCCGGACCTCGACCTGGCGTTTCACGATCTTTCCAGCGATGACCACCAAACAGAATTTCGCCTGGGTTCCCTGGTCTTTGGTCCTAATGTCGCCCCTTTGCATCAAATTGTACGTGATCTGGAGAAGACCTACTGTAGCCATATCGGTTTTGAATACATGCATACGGTGGACACACAGGTTAAACGTTGGTTTCAGCAACGCATAGAGCCTGTCCGGGGGCAGCCTGACTATAGTAGAGGTGTGAAGAAGGATCTTCTGTTATCCCTGACTGCTGCGGAGGGATTGGAAAAGTATCTCGGGTCTCGTTACCCGGGAACAAAGCGGTTTGGAATTGAGGGTGGAGAAACCTTGATTCCAATGGTTGAAGAAATGATCAATCGTACCGCGGCTTACGGTGCTAAAGAGATCGTCATTGGAATGGCGCACCGTGGGCGACTTAATCTTTTGGTTAATATTCTGGGTAAAAAGCCAGCAGAGCTGTTTGACGAGTTTGAGGGTAAATCAAAGTTTGATGGATCCGGTGATGTAAAGTATCACCAGGGATTTTCATCGAACTGGGTCAGCCCCCATGG
>CBDUGR010000440.1:0-2576 GCA_965366515.1 uncultured Gammaproteobacteria bacterium
CGGAGCAAATGATTGAGCTGATTGAATCGTTAGGCAGAAAAGCACAGCAACGAGACACTCAGTATCGCCCGGTTGAATATCAGAACCAGAGAATTCCAATAGCCAACGAAGTCTGCGTTGCGGGCAGGGTTTCGGTTAGCTAGGGAAAACTGGCCAATGAAATGAGTTGGCGGTTCCTAAAGTATTTGAAATTGAATTCATATATAAAAATTGAGGTGTGAGAATGAAGCGACCAGAACAACGTTTTGAATATTCAGCGATGCCCGAACGTCCTCGATGGAAACTGCCAGGTGGAGCGAAGATAGCAGTTTATGCGGTGGTTAATGTGGAGGAATGGGATATCGAAAAACCCATCGCAAGAGAGTATGTGACTTCTCCTGCCGGGGTAGTGACGGTTCCCAATATACCCAACTGGGCCTGGCATGAATATGGGATGCGCGTGGGAATATGGCGATTGATGGATGCACTGGGTAGTCGCGACCTTAAAGCCAGTGCTGCCATTAATGCGCGGGTGTGTGAGGGGGCCGGAGAACCGGTGGCGCGCGCCATGCATGAGGCCGGCTGGCGATTTATCGGTCATGGCTACAATCAGGCCGCGTTGCATACAGTGGAAGATCAGCAGGAGAATATTCGTAAATCCTTCGAAGTCTTATCCAGCTATACGGGCATTGCGCCTCAGGGCTGGTTAGGACCTGGTCTGCACGGGACTTTGGATACCATTGATTATCTGGCCGAAGCAGGATTTAAATTTGTCACCGATTGGCCGATGGATGAGCATCCCGTGGAGATTAGTACCAGTGGCGGTCCCATGGTCGCTTTACCCTATACGATGGAGCTGAGCGACTTGCCTATGATGGTCGTGCATCAGCATCAATCGCATGTGTGGCTGGATCGAGTTGTCGATCAATTTGATCGGCTTTACCAGGAGGGCGACGAGCAACCGCGTGTCATGTCGATGAGTGTGCACCCCTATATTATGGGTGTGCCCCACCGCATCAAGTACTTTGAGCAGGCGCTGGATCATGTGCTTAACCATGATGACGTTTGGTTTGCCACTGCAGAAGAGATCTATGAATGGTTTGCCAGCGGAGCAGGCGTAGAGTAAAGAGATCGTTATCAGTCAATTTATTAAGCACTCGCAGACAAGACAGAAACCGGTTGTTGGATTAGTATCTATACAACATTCTGGCCGTTGTTAGGGCTTGATATCATTGTTACCTAATGACCGCTGTGGTGAATCACGGCGGTCAGCGTTTTACTCCTTCATTGAATACCGGAACTATTGTTATGAGCACCACTATTTCAAAAGATAAAATTTGGACCAGCGAATTAAATGACAGAGATGAAGTACAGGCTGGATTCGATCGGTCTAAAACTATTCGTTTTTACGATACGACGCTGCGTGATGGCGAGCAATCCGTGGGTGTTTGCTTTACACCAGAAGAGAAAATTGCTATCGGAAATAAAATTGACGAGCTAGGCGTTGGACGAATTGAATCAGGTTTTCCGCGCGTTTCACCGGAAGACACCAAAGCCGTTGAAGGTCTGCTGGCCTCAAGCTATCGTTCAAAAATCTGGGGGTTTGCACGTTGTGTACAGGCAGATATCGATGCGCACATTGAGCTGGGTACTGAGGCAATTCTGATCGAAATCTCCACCAGTGAAAGTAAAATGAAAGCCTATGGTTTTACCCGCGAAAAGGTTTTGGAAAAAGTTGCCGGTTCAGTTAAGCATGCTAAAGCCAATGGTATCAAGCAGGTTAACTTTTTTGCTGTGGACAGCACCCGCAGTGATCTGGAGTTTTTGAAAAAGGTTTATCTGACGGCTATTGAGGCCGGTGCCGACGAAATTTCTGTGGTAGACACCATTGGTGCCTGTGCGCCGGAAGCGGTTGAATACCTGATTCGTGAAGTTAAAAGTTGGGTTGGAGATGTGCCGGTCCATTGGCATGGCCATAATGATTTTGGTATGGCGACAGCCGCTGCAGTAGCTGCAGTGCGGGGCGGTGCCGACTGGATTCAGGGCACCATTAACGGCATGGGTGAGCGTGCCGGTAATGCCGATATTTGTGAAGTGGCTTTGGCGTTGCAACTGCTTTATAACGTGCCGGTTGAGATGGATCTATCGAAAGCTCGAGAGGTTTCCAAGCTTGTACAAAAAGCCGGTGGATACACAGTTGATGGTTGGAAGCCGGTTGTCGGAGAATATCTCTATACGCGTGAAAGTGGTGCGGTAGCGAGTCAATTCCATACCCCGGAAGCGATTGAGCCCTATTCTGCGGATATCGTAGCGGCTGAGCGTAAAATTGTGTTGGGCAAGAAAAGTGGATTGGACAGTGTGCGGATTAAGTCAGAAGAGCTTGGTTTAAATGTTCCAAAGGAAAAATATGCTGAAATCCTTGCTGAAGTGAAGCAAAAGGCAACGGCAGCGCAACGCCTGATGACCGATGAAGAGTTCAAAGCGGTTGTGGCTGCAGCGTTATAAATCCACAAATACTAATTAGAAAGTATAAAAATTTATTTAGGAGAACACATAATGAGTGAAGTAAAAGTAGGTGTTATTTTCAAGTCCTATGA
>CBDUGR010000441.1:0-2549 GCA_965366515.1 uncultured Gammaproteobacteria bacterium
AGTCAGGCAATGAATGGTATCTCGCATTATCAGTGGTGGTTCAGCAGGGTTAATAATAATGATCGCTTTGCCCTTTTTCGCACCGCCTACCTGCTCCACGCCAGCGGCAGTGGTACGGGTAAATTCGTCGATATTCACACGGGTACCGGGACCCACTGATTTCGAGCCGACAGTCGCTACTATTTCGCCATAGCTAACCGGCTGCACACGGGAAACCGCTGCCACGATGGGAATCGTGGCCTGCCCACCACAGGTGACCATGTTGACATTCATTTCCAGTTTTTCCGCATGCGCCTTGAGATTCACTGGCGGAATACAGAAGGGACCGATAGCAGCAGGTGTCAAATCAATCATAATCACACCCAATTCATTGAGCTTGCGGCTATTTTCCGCATGCACATAAGCGGAGGTCGCGTCGAAGGCAATACGCACATCATCTTCGATAACCTGAGGCAACAAACCATCAACTCCCGAAGTGGAAGTTTTCATCCCAAAATCGCGGGCTCGTTTAATCCCTTCGGACTCCTCTATACCCACCATCCAGACCGGCTCAATCCAGTCGCTACGCATCGCCTTCATCAGCAGATCGGTGCCGATATTACCGGGGCCTATAATGGCCGCTTTCAGTTTCTTACTCATCATTCAATCCTGCACGGTTATCTGCCAGTTGCTACACAAATTTCATCGTGATGTCACCCAGGTGCTGATAGCGCACCACAATAGAATCACCGGGCTCAACCAACACGGCCGCGGTAATACCTCCGGTCATAATAAATGATCCCGCCGGTATCTCTTCGTCCCGCTCGTCCAGCATTTTCGCCAACATGGCAACGCTATTCGCGGGGTGATCCAGCACCGCAGCACCGGCACCCATCTGCACTACTTCACCGTTTTTCAGCATCACTACGCCTAAGGTGCTCCAGTCAAACGCATCGGGCGCCGCGGAACGACTACCCACTACAAAACGTGTTGATGAAGAGTTATCCGCCTGTACGCTGGTGATATCGAACTTGAAATCCTTATAACGCGAGTCGATGATTTCGACCGCTGGCACGACAATATCAGTCGCATCCAACACCTCTTCAATTGTTACATTGGGGCCTTTTAACACTTTTTTTGTAACCAGCGCTAACTCTGCTTCCACCTTGGGGTGGATTAACTCGCTGGTTTGCACTTCGGCTCCATCGGGCAGGCTAAAATAATCCGCCAGGAAACCGTAACAGGGTTGCTCTACACCCATCTGCTCCATCTTGGCCCAGGAGGTCAATCCCATTTTCATGCCAATCATTTTGACACCGCGCGCTTCTTTGTTGCGGCGAATTTGCCATTGAACATCCGTGGCATCAGTGAAGGTCATATCTGGATAGTCGTCAGTAATTTTAGTCACCTCGTAGGCTTCCAGTTCCGCTTTTTCCAAGTGGTCAGCCAGTTGCTCCACGGTGTTCTGATCTAATGTTCGCATTGTTTTTTCCTATCTCTTACCCCTCAAAGGGGAATAGCCATTGTAGGGTACTTCTCCTACAGCATTTATTTAACCGACAGTCCATTTAAAAGCGTTACGAGCGCCGCTCCGGGTAGGCAAGGACAGGCTCAAAAGCTTTCCAACGAACTGCTAGGTGAACTGCACCGAGCAATCACCAATACCACCAATTCTTACGCTCATATGATCACCAGCCTGCACGGGTTCCAATGGCACCAGCGAACCAGAAAGAATAATTTCTCCCGCTTTCAAAGGAATACCAAATTGGCCCAAGGTATTAGCCAACCAAGCCACACAATTAACCGGGCTACCCAGCGCCGCTGCTCCGGCACCTGTACTGATAGTTTTGCCGTTTTTTGTAACCACCATGCCACAGGTTACAAGATCTACATCCTGTGGTTTAACAGCGGCCGCTTCATTAACTACGAACAACCCGCAGGAGGCATTATCCGCGACAGTATCCTGAATTTTTATGCGCCAATCTTCGACACGTGAGTCCACCACCTCAAAACAGGGCATTACCGCTTCGGTTGCCGCCAGCACCTCTGGAATGGTGACTCCTGGGCCTGTGATATCGCGCTTTAACACGAACGCGATTTCACCTTCCGCTTTAGGCTGAATCAGCTCTTTACTAATTGGCATTTCACCGCTGTAAACCATTTTATCGGTCAGAAAACCAAAATCCGGCTGGTGCACGTTAAGCATGTTTTGCACTGCTTTACTGGTTACCCCGATTTTTTTCCCTATCATCTTCTCGCCCGCTGCCAGTCGGCGTTCCAATATTTGCAGCGATATATGGTAAGCATCTTCAATGCTGATATCAGGGTAGCGCTCGGTCAGCGGCTTCACGGTAGATCGATCCACCAATGCCCCATAAAGCTCATCACCTAGTGACTTAATCAGTTCTTTATCCATCATTATTTAGTCCTGCTAATTTAAAAATGCTTTAACCAGTTCGATAAATCGCTGGTTCTTTTCAATTTGAGTCCAATGACCGCAGTGCCCAAAAACATGCAGCTCGGCATCCTCAATCCACTCTGCCAGCCTTAGAGAAGTGTATAAGGGTATC
>CBDUGR010000442.1:0-2547 GCA_965366515.1 uncultured Gammaproteobacteria bacterium
CCCGCAACAGGACACGATTGCCGGAGATGCCGCCAACAACTACATCGACGGTCGGAGCGCTAGCGACACCATCAGCGGCAAAGCCGGTGACGACTATCTCGTTGGAGGCAGAGGGACGGACGCCTTGTTCGGAGGAACGGGCACAGACAGTTGTGTCGGCGCCGAGACCACGAGTTCATGCGAAACAACAATTGTGTTCGAGCTTCTGCCCGCCACCTCATGGAACCCCACGATGCGGGATCTGCAGTCGGTGAACTTAAATAAGCAGGTTGCTTCGAACGCACAAATTCTATTTCTGGTATTAAATACATCTTCGGTAACGTTGCTGCCGGTCACGGTGTTTTTGTTTCGTGCACAACAGGGAGCCGCAGAGCCGGCATTGGTGTTTATTCCAATTTTGCTGGCAACAACCGCGTCGACAATCGCTGGCTTACTACTTACCAGTATGATTCAGAAATTGCCTATTTGGGACAGGGTTGTGATGGCCTACGCCTCTGGGTTTTCTCTGCTGCTCGCGATCCTTATTTTTGCCTTGTCACAGCTGCCGAAGGCGGAGTTGGCGCCTTTTTCATCGCAACTGGGAAATCTTATTCTATTTTCGGTGATTATGCTTTTCCTGGTTCATGGTTATTGGCGCGGTATTAACCTGTACGACGCCTTCATTGGTGGTGCAAAACAAGGATTTGGGGTTGCCGTGCGCATCATTCCTTATCTAATTGCTATGCTGGTGGCGATTGGTGTGTTTCGGGCCAGTGGGGTATTGGATGGATTGATTTGGCTGATTGAGTGGCTGGTTACTCTGTTAGGAATGGATACCCAGTTTGTACAGGCGCTCCCCACAGCCCTGATGAAGCCACTAAGCGGTAGTGGTTCGCGAGCGCTGATGCTTGAAACCATGTCCACTTTTGGTGTGGACTCATTTCCCGCGCTAACAGCGGCGACCATACAGGGTAGTACTGAAACGACCTTTTATGTGCTTGCGGTTTATTTTGGCAGTGTGGGTATTCGTAAGGTACGTCACGCAGTAGTCTGTGGGCTATTTGCAGATCTAATTGGTATCATGGCTGCGATTTTCGCTTCTTACTGGTTCTTCGGCTAGTAGCAGAGAAGGCTGAGCACTGGACGCTGATACGCCAAGTATTGATAATGTGGGTTTAAAGCTGTCACGGCCGAATTTGGCGGTTTACCAACCCTAATGAATGAACATAAGGATCCTGTACCATGTCAGAAACTCTGTTTACCAAAATAATAGAGCGTGAGATTCCCGCAGATATAGTCTATGAAGATGAGCAGTGTTTGGCGTTTCGCGATATCAATCCGAAGGCGCCCATGCATATATTGGTTATACCAAAAAAGGTCATACCCAAATTGGTCGACGCAGTGCATGAGGACGATGCTTTGCTTGGGCATTTAATGATAGTTGCTGCAAAAGTGGCTAGTGATCAAGGCTATTCCGATGCTTTCCGTTTGGTGGTCAATAATGGAGCGGCAGTTGGTCAGAGCGTATTTCATTTGCACCTGCATATTCTGGGTGGGCGCGATTTTATGTGGCCGCCCGGTTAGAATAAATGGCTGTATCTTTATCCAGACGTGAATTTGTTAGCTTGGTTGCCGCAGGGTTAGTGGCTGCAGCGGATTTGGGGGCAGTGGTTGCCAAGCCCCATGACTTCAGAATCAGAACCATTACCGCTGGGCTATCACTGTCAGATATCAATGATGTCGCACCGGTAGATGCTGCCATTGAGTTTTTGCAGCAGGCGCAAGAAATTTATCAGTCTTCAGGTTATGAAGTTCAGACCATCAGGATTGCGACGCAACCGCTCACAGATTATGCGCGGGATTGGTATACATCAAAAACCCTTGCGGGTCTGGCTAAGCTGGATAGATTGGCGGTGGCAAACAATCTGAATGTTAGTATTGGCCCGATAGCCATTCAAAACCAGGAAGGCAATCGGTTTGCTGACTGGGCTAGCGAGCTGATAGCAACTACCAGGAATATTAATTTTTCGTTGGCTGTTGCGTCCTTGAGATCCGGTGTTGAGCCGTCATTGGCTAAGTCGGCTGCCCTTGCAATTAAAGCGATTGCGGGAGCTTCTCCTTTGGGGGAGGGTAATTTTCGTTTTGCGGCAACGGCGTATTGCCCGCCCGGTACACCGTTCTTTCCAGCGGCCTATCATCAGGGCCCTGCGGCCTTTAGTATCGGATTTGAATCACCGCGTTTGCTGCAAAGGGTGTTCGCAAACGCAGGCTCTGACAGAGCTAAGGGCAGAAAAAAGCTCAAACTTGAAATGGAGCAGGCTTTTTTGCCGATCCAGAAACGGGCGGTAGAAATAGCTGAGCGATTCTCGCGGCGTTACCTGGGTATCGATGTGTCACCCGCACCCGCGCCAGATTCCAGTATTGGTCAGGCAATTGAAAACCTAACCGGCGTGCCCTTTGGTAGCGCTTCGACACTAGCCGCCTGTGCGCTGATTACGGATGTTCTGAAATCGCTTGATCTTAAACAATGCGGCTATTCGGGATTAATGCTTCCGGTGCTGGAAGACA
>CBDUGR010000443.1:0-2545 GCA_965366515.1 uncultured Gammaproteobacteria bacterium
CTATTACAACAATCGGCACAAACTGACGCGTGTTAGTCAGAGTTTACCCGGAGAGTCAAATGCTAATGAGAAAAGCCCGAAGTAGGGAAATTTCGGGCTTTTAGTTTTTATAGGGCAGGTCGGTTGCTGATAATTTCCTCAACAACTGATGGATCGGCCAGCGTACTGATATCGCCCATGTTATCCAACTCGTTGGCGGCCACTTTGCGCAAAATCCGTCGCATGATTTTACCAGATCGTGTTTTTGGTAAACCGGGCGACCATTGTATGACGTCAGGTTTGGCAATAGGGCCAATTTCCTGGTTCACCATACCAACAAGTTCCGCCTGTAATGCATGTGATGGTTCACAATCATGCATCAGGGTGACGTAAGCGTAGATTCCCTGACCCTTGATATGATGTGGAAAGCCAACCACCGCTGCCTCTGCAACCGCATCGTGCAGCACCAGCGCACTTTCTATCTCTGCCGTTCCCATGCGGTGACCGGAGACATTCAAAACGTCATCAACCCGTCCGGTTATCCAGTAGTAACCATCTTCGTCCCGACGGGCGCCGTCGCCGGTAAAATAGTATCCCGGATAGGTGGAAAAATAGGTGTCGATCATTCTCTGATGGTCACCATAAACACTTCGAATCTGGCTGGGCCATGATTGAGAAATAACCAGATTGCCTTCGCCCGGCCCTTCAATGATATTGCCGTCAGTATCCAGTAACTCCGGCTTGACGCCAAAGAATGGACGGGTTGCTGAGCCCGGTTTAAGGTCTGTTGCGCCAGGTAGCGGTGTAATCATGACTGCGCCTGTTTCCGTCTGCCACCAGGTATCAACAATGGGACAGCGTTTTTCGCCTACAACCTGGTAGTACCACTCCCAGGCTTCGGGATTGATAGGTTCACCCACGGTACCGAGTAATTTCAATGAAGATCTGGAGGTGCTGTTAACATATTGGTCACCGGCACCCATCAGGGCGCGGATCGCTGTGGGTGCCGTATAAAAAATATTAACCTGATGTTTATCGATCACCTGCCAAAAACGTGATGCATCCGGGTAGGTGGGAATACCTTCGAAAACCAGCGTCGTGGCACCATTGGCCAATGGCCCGTAGACAATATAGGAGTGACCTGTTATCCAGCCCACATCAGCGGTACACCAGTAGATATCTCCTTCCTGGTAATCAAAAATATACTTGTGGGTCATGGCGGACTGCAAAAGATAACCGGCTGTGGTGTGCAAAACGCCTTTTGGTTTTCCTGTTGATCCGGAAGTATAAAGTATGAAAAGCGGGTCTTCCGCGTCCATAGGCTCAGGACTGCACTGATCACTCACTTGTGCCATTGCTTCATGAAGCCAAATATCACGTTGCTCGTCCCATTCAATGTCGTTTCCAGTGCGTTGAACAACCACACATGTGGACACATTTGGACAATCTGACAACGCTTTATCCGCATTGGCTTTCAGTGGAATATTTTTACCTCCCCGAACACTTTCGTCAGCGGTAATCAGAGTGCGGCAATCAGAGTTAAGAATACGGTCTTTGAGCGCTTCGGGAGAAAAACCTCCGAAAACCACTGAATGGACAGCACCAATGCGTGCGCACGCCAGCATTGCGTAGGTTGCCTCCGGTATCATAGGCATATAGATACAAACTCTGTCACCTTTCCCCACGCCTCTTTGCTTTAAAACATTTGCAAACCGACAAACCTGATGGTGTAGCTCCTGATAGCTGATTTTTCTCGATTCATCAGGGTTGTCGCCTTCCCAGATAATAGCGGTTTGCTGGGCTCGTTCGTTCAAATGGCGATCAATACAGTTATAACTGACGTTAAGCTGGCCACCACTAAACCATGCTGTTTCTCCTATAGTAAAATCGAAGGAACATACATCATCCCAGTGGCGGTGCCAATCAAGAAATTCGCTGGCCTGCTGGGCCCAAAACGTTTCCGGATCATCGATTGATGCCTGGTACATTTGCTGGTATTGCTGTTCGTTTATGTAAGCGGCTTCTTTAAATTTTTCGGGTATGGGGTGACTGGTGATCTCGAGCATCGCGATGGTCCTGGTCGGTTATCAAATGATAATGTTGCATTAAAACCCGTTAGGTTACCTGATCGAATAATAAAGAAAATTAGACTTTGGTATAGATATTTTGAATCTCTTTCAGAGATATCTCTGTTGAGCTGTAAGTGACCATTCAATTTAGTCGTGATTCTAAATTTTTCTTGCTGATGAGTAGCCTGACAGGGTACATTGGATTTCGATTGAGACCACAACAAATGAGATGCCAGACATCTCTAAATGGAAATGGCGATAGACAGGAGGTGACTGGTATGAATCGCATATTTATGTTCGTAAAGTATCTTTTTTTAATTGCTACGATGATTTTTCCATTATCTGCGTGGGCATCCAGTGTCCGGCAGCTTGATATGGAGCAGGTGGTGAGTGGCGCTAATCTGGTTGTTGATGCTACTGTGATTGAGGTGGCCGCTGAACCGGCGAGTAAGGGGAGGGCGATCATGACCAGGGTCACCTTTCAGGTCAACGAGGTT
>CBDUGR010000444.1:0-2541 GCA_965366515.1 uncultured Gammaproteobacteria bacterium
CATGGGATTGCTGCTGGCCTGCTGCCGTGACTGCATCGGTGCTGTTTCTGTCGTTCCTGTGGGAGAAAGTGATGAATAAATCAGCATGTTTGATTTGTCTTTCTCCCCTGGAGAGTTCAGAATCGGGGTATCATACCACCTGCTGTAAAAAGCTTTTTGGCTCAGCGACGGTGCCTGCTTTACCTTACAGTTGGAGCCAACTCAATGAACTCGCAACGCAAATAATCAGGCAAAACATTACGGTTCCCGGAGTGCAGCCCAAATTATCGCTGCATTTCGAACGTGGTCGGGGGACGCGGTTATCTCGATTTACATTGGTTGGTCTGGAAGGTGGGTATATTCTCAAGCCTCCGGTTGCTCAATACCCGGAAATGGTAGAACTGGAGCATCTGACAATGCGGATGGCAGCGTGTTTCAAGATAGCAACGGCTGAGTGCGGGTTAATTCCGTTGGCTGACGGACAGAAGGCATTCATCACCAGACGAATGGATCGCGACGGCAGGAAAAAACTGCATATGGAGGATATGTGTCAGCTCACCGACAGGCTGACAGAGCAAAAGTACCGGGGCTCCATGGAAAAAGTAGGTAAAGCGGTTTTTCGCTACTGCACCAATTCAGTGTTTGATGCCATCCGCTTGTTTGAAGTCTCTTTATTTTGTTTTTTGACTGGAAATGCTGATATGCATTTAAAAAACTTTTCACTTCTGTATCGACCGGGAGGAGATGTCAATTTGTCACCCGCCTATGATCTGCTGCCGACGAAATTACTTCTTCCCGAGGATCAGGAGGAGAGCGCTTTAACAATAAATGAAAAAAAACGAAGATTGACCAAAAACGATTTTATCTGTTTTGCACAAGCATTAATGCTTAACGAGAAACAAATTACCAATACCTTTTTGCGCTTCTCGGAGAACCTCTCGGCTGCATTTCAGATCATAGAGAAGGGTCATTGCAGCGCAGAAATGAAAGGCCGCTACAAGGCATTAGTGAAAGTACGGGCTAGCCGGCTGCTCTCGTAGTGCAAACTGACGGGGTCAGGTACCGATATACAACATTTTTACATTTTAGGCCTGATGATCTTTTTAGAATTTGATTCGCTTGCAGCGGGCATTCTTCTTTTGCTTGTCCAAAAGCAGAACCAAGAAAAGGACCCCCAGCAGTCCCGGCCCTTCGGGCTTCCCTCCGCTTCTCACCAGTAGTGGTGACGCCAAAACTCGCTTCGCTCAAACAGTTGGCGTCTTTTTTCTACTACTGGCTGTGATGCTCGGCGGAACTGGACGGGAAATTATTAGGATGTGTGCTCTGTGGCTGAGCACATGGGTGCTGAAAATATAGGTATTGAGGCAAGTGCCTCAAAATTCAAACACCTTGTAAGCCCAGATTCCGAGCCATTCGTGCATTGCTTCGCTGCTCAGGTTTAAACTGTGAGCACTGGGCAGGAAGGAACTGACGGATAAAGGACGTTGATCAATAAAGTCTGTGGGAGCAGGCAAAACAGTGAAGCCGGCCTGTTCAAAGCTCCACTTGGCGCGCATCATATGAAGCGAACTGGTTACCAGTATGATGGATTTTTTATTGAGATTTTGAAGGATTGAATAGCTGTATCTGGCATTTTCTGCTGTCGTTCTGCTCTTGGGTTCTAACCACCTGGCTTCTATTCCAAAACTATCGGCAAGATCAAATGACATGGTTTCAGCCAGGCTCCGCTTTTCATTGCCTCGCACGGATCCACCGCTCAGCAATATTGGTATGGTGCTGTTTCGATGCAGAAAAGCTCCGTAACGTATCCTGGAGAGTTGATCCGCACCACTCACCGGTTGACCAAATTCCGGCGCTCTCTCATTTTGCCTTGCGGCCAGAATAACAATGGCATCTGCATTGATTGTTTTTAGCTGGCTGGGAAGAAGCGCGCTGTCCTGCTCAAGAGAGCGGGCCAGAAAATTCGACACGGCAGGCGTTGCTAATGCCCACAGGCTGATTAATGCCAATAGAAAAACGGTTTTTGCCAGGCGAGGCATTCTTTTAAGCATTAATAACGCCAGCAACAGAACAATGATCTGCGCCGATGGCGGTAACAGCAGACCTTTAATAAGATATCGGAATTCCATCATAGACAGGGATACATGTTAAAATCATACAACTGAGATTATGGGAATTTTAAATGCATCTTATCCCAAAACCGTTTCTTTGACCAATCCATTGTAAGAATTTGAATCACCTTGAATTATTCAGGCTTCATCGTTGATCTTTTCCAGTATAGGCCATACCTGGTAATGCGCGACAGGAAACAACCTCTGTAATAATCCCTCTCCGTTCCAGACCAAGAGACATGGGCAACATGCTTGCCTCCTTAAATTTTCTTGATGGATACCGCAAGGTCGGCTAAGTTTGCTGCTGCTTTACAAGTGCAAAAACCCGGGGTCAGGTCCCAAAACATAACATTTTACAAATCAATAACCGTGCAAGGAAACCATGAGCAAACATTATACATCCATCGCCTTCCAGGGGATGTTAGGTGCATACTCCGATCTTGCCTGCAGG
>CBDUGR010000445.1:0-2517 GCA_965366515.1 uncultured Gammaproteobacteria bacterium
AACTGGGCGGGTGCGCGGCCAGACGGATCGCCCACCATGTTCAAAGGCAACGATCCAGTGAATGCCAGTTTTTTTGGGCAATCCAGTTTTGCTACTCAGGCGATCGCAAATGAGCGGAATGTGGTCAGAGTACCCGATAGCGCGGCGGAGATTCCACTCGAACGGATCGCTCCAATGGGGTGTGGGTTGATGACCGGTGCGGGAGCAATCCTGCGCAGTATGAAAGTACGAGCCAACATGCCCATTGCTATTTTTGGCACGGGCACTGTCGGTATGGCGGCTATTATGGCCGCGAAAATTGCCGGTGCAAACCCGATCATAGCGGTTGATATCAATGACGAAAGGCTTGCTCTTGCCAAAGAGCTTGGCGCTACGCATGCCTTTAATGGTAAGGACGACGCTATCGCTAAAATTCGTGAGCTTTGCCCGAGTGGTTTGGGCTATGCATTTGATACTACTGGCTTTAAATCTATTATTCAGGATGCATTTGGCTTGTTGGCGTTCCAAGGGATGCTTGGTATCGTCGGCGCGTGCGGTCCCGAGGAAGTGATGCAGTTTAACGAGCTCGAATTTATGTCACAGGGTCGTACTGTTAAGGGTATTCTTGGCGGTGACAGCGACCTGGTTAACTTTATTCCCGAGCTGATAGGCTATCATCTGGAAGGCCGATTTCCCTACGATAAACTGATTGGTTATTTTGATTTTGACAATATTAATGAAGCGATTGAAGCGACTGAAAAGGGGACTGTTGTTAAGCCTGTACTGCGTATCAGTCCGGAGTAATTCCAGACTCGTTTGTATGCACCTCGGCTGGCAACCGTTGCTGGTAAGGCGTTGGCAGGTTGGCCCAGGTGCCGATGTGGTGTGAGACCTATTTTGTTAATTGTTGTTCGGATAACCCGACAGACTGCCGCACCTCCGAATTTTGTTACTGGCCGAGTGTTTTCTGGCATCGGAGAATTTCTTTAATTTAGAGGATTTAACGGTGAATATTATAATAACAGGTGTTTTAGGTATTCTTCTGGTATTAGCGCTTTCTGCAGCATTGATCGCGGGTTTTACCAGTGCGGTCGATACCGATTTTTTCTTAAACTGGGTGGGCACCTTTTTCCTGTGTGGAACACCCTTTCAAATCATGTTAGCCGTTGTTTGGGGGCACCAGGTTCCCGCATCTGTGGGCAACATGGCGCAGCCGTTGAAGGGCTTTGTGCTAACCGGCATGTTTGTACTGGCGGGAGCGGTGGTCATGGCAATCCTGCTGTTTACGGTAGGGCAGGGTCAAATGACACCAATACTGATTCACTATGCCATACAATCGGTAGGTGTAAGTCTGCTGGTGATCATCGTTTTTGGTTGTTGGCCGGTTAACAAGCTCACGGATAATCGTGTGCTGCTGGGACTTGGCACATTGGTTTACTGCTATATCCTTAACTTCATATTATTCAAACTATTCTATGACTACAGTTTTTTCGCCGGTGCGCCCTTTTATACTGAAGCATTGAATCCCGGAGGCATATTTAATGGTATTACCGCCTTGACCTTTGCCGTGACGGCGGTTGCCCTGGTGATGGTGCTGATTATGTTTGAGATGTGGCCGGTACCGAAAATTGTCAAGGGTGGAGGGCAGCCGCAGTTCGGGTTGGTTGGAACGGCCTGGGTATTGATGTTTTCAGTCGTGGTTTATTACATTTTTGTGGACGTTATTGGCATGGAGCCCATGGATTTTATGGTGCAGGGTCCGGTGTGTATTATTTTTGGTGCGTTTCTCGTCGATAACATGATGCAGTTTCAACTATTCGCCAATCTGCAACAACCACTTCGGGGGGTTGCAAAATCCGTTGTCTGCCTCATTGGAGCCCTGGTTATGTATCGTCTGTATGAATGGGCGCTGCCATTGTTTGTCGGCAGCACTTTACCCGCCGGGCCTGCGACAGGTTATGCTAAAGAGGCCTGGATCGGAACGGCAATGCTGGGCATTACCTTCCCTGTCATCAATATTGTATCCGGTGCATTTGAGTTTTGGCCTATTCAAAGGGTGACAAAAGAGGAGCCGACTGTGGCTTCTGTAGAAGGTACCTAGTTTTACCCGTAATATTTCATTGCCGCCAGTTAGCAGTGCATAGAGATCAGTACAAAACAAAGCGAAACGAGGTAGATAATGAGCGAATATCAACTTTTTATTAATGGTGAGTATCAGGCGGCTGAGTCGGGTAAAACGGCAGTCAGCCTGAATCCGGCAACCGGTGAACTATATGCAACAGTGCATCAAGCGGGTGTAGTTGATGCGAAGAAAGCTCTCGACTCGGCTCAGGCGGGCTTTAAAATCTGGAGTCAGATGCCAGCTGCAGCGCGTGAAGCAGTAATGATGAAGGCGGCTGATGTGATGGCGGCCAGGCAATCAGAGATCATGGACGTATTAATCGATGAGGCTGGCTGTACCATGCTAAAAGCCGGATTTGAAGCGAGCCATACCCCTGATTTTGTGCGTGCAATGGCTGGCGAGGCGCGGCGGGTGAT
>CBDUGR010000446.1:0-2514 GCA_965366515.1 uncultured Gammaproteobacteria bacterium
TATCGACGAATTGGGGATGGCCAGGATCAGTCGTGAAGTGATGCAGATTGTCAACCACAATACTGCTGGCTTTCATTTAAGCTTTGATGTTGATGTGTGTGATCCCAGTGTGATTCCCGGTTCCGGTACGCTGGTGCCAGGCGGTGTCAGTTATAGAGAGGCGCATTTACTGCTGGAACACTGCGCTGACAGTGGAAAAATGCTCTCCATGGAAGTGGCCGAATTAAACCCCTTTCTCGACCAATCGAATGTGTCCGCGCAGCGCGTTATTTCTTTGATCCAAAGTGCCTTTGGTTGCAGTATTCTTTAAGTGACAAGGGTCGTTTCTATGGGGATCTATTTTTAGCGTATTTTTAGTGTGTTTTTAGGGAGTGTCTGGGCTACTGGCAGATATGGTCAAATACACCGTTAGTCAGTTTTTGCAAGTCTGTCGGTGTTAATTCGAGTTCAAGACCTCTGCGTCCGGCACTGATATAGAGCGTTGCACGATTTTGGGCCGACGCATCAATGATAGTTTTTAACCGTTTCTTTTGTCCCAGAGGGCTGATGCCGCCAAGTACGTAACCCGTCGAGCGCTGTACATCAGATATGTCGGCCATGGATGCTTTCTTCGCGCCGACTGCCTTAGCAACCCGCTTCATATTTAGCTGGGAGCATACAGGAAGAACTGCGACAACCAGATCGTTATTGTCCAAATGAACAACCAGGGTTTTAAAAACCTGATCTTTCGAAATACCCAGTTTTTCTGAGGCTTCTAAGCCGTAGGACTCCGTCGACGGTTCGTGAGCATACTCATGTACGCGATGAGTGATTTTATTCTTTCGAACAATATTGATTGCGGGTGTCATTTGTAGTTTACCTTTTTGTTAGAAACACAGAACGATCGCAGCTTGGGGCCTATTCCAGTAATTCACTGACTGACGATGTTAGAGATCGAGGAGTCGCATCAAAACCCGCGTGAGTGATCTTGATCTATTCCGCTTTCAATGTGACCAACCGGTCGACTAAAGCCTGTAATTCTTCTTCCCTGCCGAGTAAAAGTAGACCTGCAAGATGTTATTACGGAAACTGCTCTCTGACAATGCTGTACGGTGTTCTGAGAGACGACAACAAGATGTGGGTGTCCAGAAAAGAAAACGCGTCAAAGAAATATCGCTTTAAGTCGAAGCAAAACGTTTGTCAAAAACAGCTATCGACAACTTCCACTGTTGTCGTAGGGATCGTTTGCGGACTGGTTGATGCTTTGTCAGACAAGATAGTACTTGTAGTGGTGACAACAATTGAGATAATAGCGCCTCCTTTTTAAAACCCTGTTGGGGGGTACTGTTTGGATCAAAGACAAAAGTCGCTAGCGTCTTGGGCAACCACCCACCTAAAAGACCGCTTGCAGATAGATGCTGAAATAACGCTCCCACTCATCGCTGTTTCGGGTGATGCCAGCTTTAGGCGTTATTTTCGTATAAGTGCCAATGGCCAGAGCTTTATCTGCATGGATGCCCCTCCTGAAAAGGAAGATAGTGCGCCCTTCGTGGCCATCGCACGATCCTGGTATCAATCTGGTGTGCCTGTGCCGGAAATTGTCGCCTGTGATTTAGAACAAGGTTTTATGTTGTTATCCGATATGGGAGATACACTGTATTTAGATCAGCTGGATCCTGGATCCGCGGACCTGCTGTATCAGCAGGCATTGCAAACCATGGTCAAAATTCAGCAGTGCTCAAAAGTTGCAGGCTACAGATTGCCCACCTATGATCAGGCGCGGCTGATTACTGAGATGAGTTTGTGTCCCGATTGGTTTTTTACTCAATTGTTAGGTCTGGAGTTAAGTGCCGCCGAGCATCGAATGCTGTCAGATGCGTATCAAATTTTAGTTGCAAGTGCATTGGAGCAGCCTCGGGTTTGTGTGCATAGGGATTATCACTCGCGCAACCTCATGCTGCTGCCCGACCAATCTATTGGTGTGCTGGATTTTCAGGATGCGGTGCTGGGGCCGATCAGCTATGACCTGGTGTCTTTGATTCGCGATTGCTACATCAGTTGGCCACAAGACAAAGAAGAGCAGTGGATCAAAGCTTATTTGCAGTTGGCACAGCAGGCGCAGTTAATACGGGACATTGATTATCCGCAATTCAAACGCTGGTTTGACTGGATGGGCATGCAGCGCCAGATTAAGTGTGTTGGTATTTTTTCCAGGCTTTATCTGCGTGATGGGAAAGCGGGTTACCTCAAGGACATCCCGCGCACCTTCGCTTATCTCAAATCGGTTTGTGAGTCCTATTCGGAGTTTTTCGTGTTAAACCATTGGCTCGATGAAAAAGTGGTTCCTGCAATGAAAAATTGCCACCTGTTGTTGGCTGCCGAGGCGGGGATTCGTGCATGAAGGCGATGATTTTGGCCGCAGGGCGGGGCGAACGTATGCGGCCATTGACCGATCAAGTGCCCAAAGCCATGATCAAGGCAGCCGGTAAACCATTGATTCAATACCACGTGGAAAATCTTGTGGCGGCGGGTATC
>CBDUGR010000447.1:0-2505 GCA_965366515.1 uncultured Gammaproteobacteria bacterium
AAGATGAACAGGTAAATGTATATCGGCAAGTGCTTGAAGCCTATGACGGAAAGCCTGTGTTCATGAGAACACTGGATATTGGCGGCGACAAACAACTACCCTATTTTCCGATTCAAAATGAGGAAAATCCAGCATTGGGGTGGCGGGGTATTCGGTTTTCACTGGATAATAATCAGCTGCTCATGACTCAGGTAAGGGCTATGTTGAGAGCCTCGGAGCGCAGCAATAACCTGCAAATACTGCTGCCCATGGTGACGTCAATCCAGGAGATTGATCAATTTAAAGAAATACTGGATGACGCTTGTGTCCAGCTTGAATCGGAAGGTTATGTAATACTTACACCACGGCTGGGCATTATGATTGAAGTGCCTGCACTGATCGCGCAGATTCCTTTTCTGGCCGGTAAAGTTGACTTCATATCAATTGGATCAAATGATTTAAGCCAGTATCTTTTGGCACTGGACAGAAATAACGCCAGAGTGGCTTCGCGCTATGACCACGTTCACCCGGGCGTGCTGCTTGAAATCAAACGCATACTGGAGTCCGCAAAATTACAAAATATACCGGTCAGCTTGTGTGGAGAAATGGCGGCGGATCCGGTTGCGGTAGTTATTTTGATTGGCATGGGGATGCGTACTTTAAGTATGAGCGCAGCCAAGCTGCTCTATATTAAAAAGTTGATTCGGAGTATCTCAATCGCACAGACCGAGGAGATTGCCGGTCGCGCGTTGCAATTAAACCATCCGGATCAGATTCGCAAACTGGTGGGCGATGAGCTCAAGAAACTGGGTCTTGCTGAACTTATACGTTGATAATTTAGGAGAAACTTGGATTGAATTTGGATATGAATGCGCTGTTTTCCATTGCACCTTACGATTGGCCCTCAATCGGGACAGCCGTATTTTGTGGGGCGATTATTGGTCTGGAGCGGCAGATAAGAGGAAAGCCGGTCGGTATTCGGACCTCTTCGCTAATCACTTTGGGAACCTATGTCTTTTTACATTCAGCCTTGCTGCTCAATAGCGAAATCACCGATCCTTCAAGGGTGATCGGGCAGATCATAACCGGTATTGGGTTTCTTGGCGCAGGTGTGATGCTGGCAAAAGATGGGGCGGTTGTCGGGGTGACCTCCGCTGCCACTATCTGGGTGCTGGCGGCTATCGGTGTGTGTATTTCTCTGGGGCACCTGCTGGTTGCGGCTAAACTTTCAGTGGTCACGGTGCTGATACTTTACGGGGTTGATATGCTGGAGAGTCATACCAAGACATTCAGTCATGGCGTACATTCAAAATATGTTAAACGCAGGCAGGGAGACTGATTGAGTTTGGGTTGGAACTTCCGGTAGGCGTAATCAGCTGGAACAAATAGCGTTCTGGTTAATCTAACTATTGCTATTTCGCAAACAAACCATCCGGTGTGGTAAACAGATTCTATGCTGGGATTGTCGCTACCCGGACGAGGAGGTTACCATGAAACGCCTCTACTATATTACTTCACACATAGACAGTGCTGAGCACATAGCTGTAGATATGCATAACGAGGGGATTACCGATTGGAATTTCCATGTGTTGAGCAAGGATCGAGAGGGTCTTTACCGGCATCATGTGCATTCGGCGAACTATCTACAGGAATATGACGTGATCCATAGCGCCTTGCGCGGTGGAATAATCGGATTGATTATAGGTTTTGCTCTTTGTATCACAATCAATTTTGTGTCTGGATATACCGCGCTATCTCTGCCGTTGTTGTTATTGATTGGTGCATCGTTTGGGAGTTGGCTGGGCGCCCTGATTGGCTTAACCCATGAAAACTATAAAGTTGCCCGCTTCCACAATGAAATTGAGGCTGGCAGGTATCTGATTATGGTGGACGTGCACAAGGATGAGGAAGCCAAAATTAAAACGCTCATGGAGCGTTATCATCCTGAGGCGTTAATGTCCGGCGAAGATTCGACGTTGATCAACCCATTAAAGGGACACATGGGTGTAGCAAGGGTGTAGCAAATGGATTAATAGGGCGCTATACCTGCTGCTTATTACAAAGGGATGTTTTTAACTGCGCTATTGGTACCTTTCGCGTCAGAGCGAAGGGTTGTTCGGCTGCGCAGGATTTATAATCTAGCAAACCAGCTATCAGCAGGAGGAGCGATTATGGATTCACAATTCCACCCGATGACAGAGCTGTTTACCCAGTTAGGGTTGCGCAGTAGCAGTGATGAAATCGAGGCATTTTTTTTACAGAATAAACTGCAAAGAACCGACTCCTTGCTCGAAGCTTCATTTTTTAGCGATGAACAAAAACAGTTCTTGAGAGAGGCTTTGGCGGAGGACTCCGATTGGGCAGAAATTGTTGACCAGATGGATGTCCGATTGCGCGATTAGAAAGGGGTTGGAGTAGATTTGCCTATGCCTATGCCTATGCCTATGCCTATGCCTATGCCTATGCCTATGCCTAGAGGAAATTGTATGCTTGAAAAGGCCGGTCACTAGTTTCTTGGGCTAGTAG
>CBDUGR010000448.1:0-2503 GCA_965366515.1 uncultured Gammaproteobacteria bacterium
CGCCAGCGCAGGCGTCTGTCTGTCGTCCGCCTGTGGTGGAGGCGGTACCTGCGCACAGTGCAAATGTACCGTATTGGAAGGTGGTGGATCGATGCTGCCGACGGAAGAAGGGCATTTTACGCGCGGACAAAAACGCGCAGGGGAGCGTTTATCCTGCCAGGTAGCAGTGAAGCAGGATATGAAAATTGAAGTGCCGGAAGAGGTCTTCGGCGTCAAGCATTGGAAATGCACGGTTCGCTCGAATGACAACGTGGCAACCTTTATTAAAGAGTTGGTGTTGGAATTGCCTGAAGGCGAAAGTGTTGATTTCAGGGCCGGTGGCTACGTTCAGTTGGAAGTGCCACCACATCATGTCTATTACAAAGATTTTGATATAGGTAAAGAGTATCACGAAGATTGGGATCGTTTTGATATATGGAAGCATGAATCCCATGTGACAGAGAAAGTAGTGCGTGCTTACTCAATGGCCAATTATCCGGAAGAAAAAGGTATCGTTAAATTTAACATCCGGGTTGCATCGCCACCTCCGGGAACGCATTACCCAGCAGGTAAAATGTCATCCTATGTGTTTAGCTTAAAACCGGGTGATGAAATAGATGTGTTCGGTCCTTTTGGTGAGTTTTTCGCTAAGAAAACCGATGCTGAAATGGTCTTTGTTGGTGGTGGTGCAGGTATGGCCCCCATGCGTTCGCACATCTTTGATCAGCTCAAGCGTCTGGGCAGCAAACGTAAGATATCTTTCTGGTACGGCGCGCGCAGTATGCGCGAAATGTTCTACCAGGATGAATACGACAAGCTTGCTGAAGAAAATGAGAACTTTGAATGGCATGTTGCCCTGTCAGATCCTATGCCGGAAGATAACTGGACCGGGTACACAGGGTTTATTCATAATGTGCTCTATGAAAATTATTTGAAAGACCACCCGGCTCCGGAAGACTGTGAGTTCTACATGTGTGGGCCACCCATGATGAACGCAGCAGTTATTAAAATGCTGGAAGATCTTGGTGTAGAGCCAGAAAATATTCTGCTTGATGACTTTGGTGGTTAGTGCTGAAAGGTGGTTATCGCTGAAAGGATTAGTTAAACCGGCAATAATTCTATTTTGGTTATTGTTGTCAGGGTGTTCAACGGAAGAATCGGGCCCGATTGTCGTGTCCGGCCCAACCATGGGCACCCAGTTTAATGTTAAGTATTATTCCGTGTCTGCGAATGGAACGGAAGAGGTTAAGCGGGATATAGAGCGGCGATTGGCACAGGTTAACCAGTTAATGTCGACCTATTTGCAAGATTCCGAAGTAAGCCGGTTTAACGGGTTTGGTACGGATCAGTGGTTTGCGGTATCCAAAGCGACCGCTGATGTTGTTTCGCTGGCCCTGACGATTAGTGAGCAGACTGGCGGTGCATTTGATGTGACGGTTGCATCTCTGGTGGATCTATGGGGCTTTGGGCCGACCTATAGGGAGCCTGAGCTACCATCACCACAGGATATTGAGCAGGAACTTGAGTGGGTTGGATATCAGTCGCTAGAAGTAAGGCTGTCTCCGCCAGCGCAAAAGAAAAAAACGCCCCTGACATTAGACCTGTCAGCCATTGCAAAAGGGTATGCGGTTGACCAGGTTGCACAATACCTGGATGAACAGGGTATTGAAAGCTACATGGTTGAAGTGGGTGGCGAGATACGAGCGCGTGGTACCAAGCCTGGTTCAGAGCCTTGGCGTATCGCGATTGAATTGCCTGTTCCTGGCCAACGATCCGTGCAGCGTGTGCTGGATTTGACGGATATCGCGGTGGCTACTTCAGGAGATTATCGTAATTATTTCGAGCAAGAAGGCAAGCGGTACTCTCATACTATCGATCCGGTGACGGGTTATCCCATTACCCATCAGCTGGCTTCAGTTACCGTGCTGGCTGATACCAGTGCCAGAGCGGATGCGCTGGCGACGGCTTTGAATGTAATGGGTGATGAGCGCGCCTTAGCTTTTGCTAATAAGCATAATTTGCCTGTTTTGCTGATTGTTAAAGACGGGGCTGGATTTGTCGAGCATGCGTCCAGCGCCTTTTCAGGCTGGTTAAACTGACCGTTGAGCAGTTACCTTTAAATTGAGGTTTTTATGTCCATTGTATTAGTTGTTTTTGCAGTAATGCTATTGATCGTATTAGTGATGTCTGTAGGTGTCATGTTCGCGGGGAAACCTATTAGCGGCTCTTGTGGTGGACTCAGTGCAATTGGCATGAAATCAGCCTGCGATGTATGCAGTGGCAAAGATAAAGAGTGTGAGAGGAAAAAACGCAAGATAGCGTTGAAACAGCTGGAACAGGGCGAACAGTAAAAAACAAAAAAAAGCACTGGATGGCTTGAAATGCATTCGCCATCGAGTACCTGATAAATGGAATATTGATTTAGCTGGGCGGGCTAAAAGGCAGGAACCATTGTCCTGCCTTCGCCTCATCTGAAATGGCCAAACTAGCTGAACAATGCACAGCGTTTCTTGTAGGCCTCATG
>CBDUGR010000449.1:0-2496 GCA_965366515.1 uncultured Gammaproteobacteria bacterium
CGGTGGAGCTGTGTTGCTTTACACTAAGATCGCCTCCTGGCGTATTGTTTCCGGTGTCATGCTCGGCATGATCGTAATGTCGCTGATTTTTAATATGATTGAATCTGATAGCAACCCGATGTTTGCCATGACCTGGGATTGGCATCTGGTGCTGGGTGGTTTTGCCTTCGGCATGTTGTTTATGGCGACCGATCCGGTTTCGGCATCCATGACGGATACTGGTAAATGGATATTCGGCGCGCTGATCGGAGTGATGGTGGTACTGATTCGTGTGGTCAATCCGGCCTTCCCTGAGGGCATGATGCTGGCGATTCTGTTTGGTAACCTGTTTGCACCTTTGATCGATCACTTTGTGATTCAGGCTAACATCAAGCGGAGGGCTGTACGCAATGTCTAGTAATGATACCGTTCAAAAAACCGTCAAAGTAGCGTTGCTGCTTTGCCTGGTCTGTTCAATCGTGGTGTCCGGCGCAGCCGTAATCCTAAAACCAGTGCAGCTGGCGAATAAGGCACTCGACCGTAAAACCAATATTCTTGCTGCGGCAGGCTTTGAAACCAAAGGACAGGATATTAATGCACTGTTCCTGCAGTTTACGCCCAAGGTAGTGGATTTAGATGCTGGTATTTATACCACAGCAGTGGATGCGGAAACCTACGACCAAAGAAAGGCGGCGAAAAATCCTAAGCTTTCCGATGCGCTGAGTGACGATGTCGATATCGCCAGCATTAATCGTCGCGAGCGTTATGCGACGGTTTACCTGCTGGAAAAAGAGGGCAAGTTGGATCGCATTATTATTCCCGTTCATGGCTACGGTTTGTGGTCCACTCTGTACGGTTTTCTGGCCTTGGAAAGCGACGGTAACACGGTCGCTGGTTTAGGGTTTTATTCTCATGCTGAAACCCCTGGGCTCGGCGGCGAAGTGGATAACCCACGCTGGAAATCGCAATGGGTTGGTAAGCGCGTCTTTGACGAACAGGGCCAGACTCAGATTGAGCTGGTTAAGTCAGTAGATCCGAGCGACCCTCGAGCAATGTATAAAGTGGACGGTCTTTCCGGCGCCACCTTGACTAGTAATGGGGTGGAGAACCTTATTCGGTTCTGGCTGGGTGAGAAAGGCTTTGGTTCCTATTTGGCTAATTTACGTGCGGGAGAGGTGTGATTATGTCAGAAGTCACCGCAAAATCAGTTGTAGTATCACCCATATTTGAAAATAACCCGATTGCGTTGCAGATTCTCGGGATTTGTTCAGCGCTCGCAGTCACCAGCAGTTTGCAGGTCACCCTGGTCATGTGTATCGCACTGACTATGGTAACGGCTTTTTCAAACCTGTCGATTGCTGCGATCCGTCACCATATTCCGAGCAGCATCCGGATTATCGTACAGATGATCATTATTGCCTCTTTGGTAATAGTGGTGGATCAGATACTTAAAGCCTACGCCTATAGCATCAGTAAACAGCTGTCGGTGTTTGTCGGTTTGATTATCACCAACTGTATTGTGATGGGTCGTGCCGAAGCCTTCGCCATGAAAAATCCTCCCGGCCTGAGTTTCCTGGACGGAATTGGTAATGGCTTGGGCTATAGCGTGTTGCTGATTTCAGTAGCGGTCATTCGCGAGCTGTTCGGAGCAGGCAAGTTGTTTGGTATCGAGATACTGTCGCTGGTGAATGATGGTGGCTGGTATGTGCCCAACGGTCTGTTGCTACTGCCTCCCAGCGCGTTTTTCATCATCGGCTTGCTGATCTGGGCATTGCGTAGCTGGAAGCCCAACCAGGTGGAAGCTAAAGAATATGAGTTAGCACCGCAAACAACCAGTATGCAGGAGGCCCACTAATGTTTGAGTATTACTTAAGTCTATTCGTGAAGGCCGTGTTTGTGGAAAACATGGCATTAGCCTTTTTCCTCGGCATGTGTACCTTCCTGGCGGTTTCCAAGAAGGTGCAGACAGCCATTGGCTTGGGGGTTGCCGTGGTCGTGGTTCAGACCATCACTGTCCCCGTTAACAATTTGATCTATACCTACCTATTGGCTGAGGGAGCCCTGGCCTGGGCCGGTTTTCCTGAAGCGGATCTGAGCTTTTTAGGCCTGTTGAGTTATATCGGTGTCATCGCGGCGCTGGTGCAGATCCTGGAAATGTTTCTGGATCGCTATGTACCCGCTCTGTATAACGCGCTGGGGGTTTTCCTACCCTTGATTACCGTAAACTGTGCCATTTTGGGTGGCTCGCTGTTTATGGTCGAACGTGACTACAATTTCGCAGAGAGCGTGGTGTATGGCTTGGGCTCTGGTACAGGCTGGGCGTTGGCAATTGCTACGCTGGCCGGTATTCGAGAGAAATTGAAATACAGTGACGTGCCTCATGGGTTGCGTGGACTAGGCATCACCTTTATTACCGTTGGTTTGATGTCACTTGGGTTTATGTCATTTTCTGGCATCCAACTCTAATCAATTGAACGGGCAAATGGGAAAGGTTTAACCATGAATTTATCAGACATC
>CBDUGR010000450.1:0-2492 GCA_965366515.1 uncultured Gammaproteobacteria bacterium
AATACTAGAGGGTAGGGTGGGGGTATTCTGTTGCCGCAGAGCCTCACATTCTTCAATATACTGCTGCAAGTCTTCACTCTCAGGCTCCACCGCTTTGGCGAACTTCAGGTTACCCAAAGTGTACTCATGAGCCGCATAAAATTGAGTGTCCGATGGCAATTTCGCTAATTTGTCCAGCGAAGCATGCATTTGTGCGGCATTGCCCTCGAATATTCGGCCACAGCCTCCTGCAAATAGTGTGTCTCCGCAAAAGAGAGTTGGCTCTGAAATTTTGTCGCTATAAAAGGCTATATGGTCCAGCGTATGACCAGGCACTTCCAATACGCTAAAAGCCGTACCTAGCACCTCAACCTGTTCACCTTCTTTGAGTTTTCGCGTGAGATGCTCAATTTTTGGGTTGTGCGGTCCAAATACGGGTATGTTGCTTCCCGCAAACGCTAGCAAGTTG
The DNA here is from genome assembly GCA_965366515.1 of uncultured Gammaproteobacteria bacterium. Taxonomy (GTDB): domain Bacteria; phylum Pseudomonadota; class Gammaproteobacteria; order Pseudomonadales; family IMCC2047; genus JAJFKB01. Next base: position 449 of record CBDUGR010000450.1, read on the forward strand.
GCAACGCCACCCACATGATCCGGGTGATGATGCGTGATTAGAATGCCCCCCAATGTCAGATTGTTGTCTTTTAGGTGTTGAATGACTGGCTCGGAATCACCGGGGTCAACGACAAATGCCTGCTCAGGCTGTTCAGCACTGGTAATCAGCCAGATATAGTTATCATTGAATGCGGGGATTGGGGATATTGACAACATTTGCTTCTCTCACTCTCACAACGAAAAGGCTATAATAAACGATCGGGCTGTTTGCAATCCATGCTAGATGATAATAATTCAGGAATTTTCTATCCATGCGAATTTTTGGGAAGCCACGGCAATCTCTGATCCATCGACAACGTGAATGGCGTCAATGGCATGATTCCAATATGGCAAAAGATTTGGCGTTTCTTGAACAGCAGGTCATAGACCCGATGATGAGTAAAGCTTTCGGCAATCATTTGCTGCAGCTAAGTATCGCCGGCGGACACCCGCTGTGGGAAAAATCACGGGTAGCGAATCAGACGATTATCCATTTTGACTACCCCGTGGAGGGGTTAGGGCATGCGGTGGTTTCCGAACCGGAATATTTGGCCATCGCCAACGAAAGCATTGATGTTGTGATCCTGCATCATGTTCTGGAGTTTTCGTCAGGGCCACATCAAATTCTGCGAGAGGCACAGCGCGTGCTGGCATCCGGGGGTACTCTATTTGTATTGGGCTTCAACCCTTGGAGTCTGTGGTCGCTAAAACGGTATTTTTCATTATCCAACGCAGCTCCCTGGCAAGGCAATTACCTTTCTCATGCAAGAATATCCGACTGGCTGAACCTGTTGGATTTCCAATTACAGGCTACCCAGTTTGGATTTTTCAAGTTTCCGGTAAATAGTGAACGGTTGATTTCCAGCTGCCAGAAATTAGAGCAATACGGCCAAAAATATAATTGCTTTTTTGGCGGCTTTTATGTCATGGTCGCACGCAAACAGGTAGCGGGACTCATCCCCTTAAGTAGCGAAAAGTTAAGACGCCGAATCATACCCTTTCCAGTAACTGAGCCTACGGCCAGGAGTTTAAAATCAAGTGATTGAGCACGTTGAAATGTTTACCGACGGGGCCTGTAAAGGTAATCCTGGCCCTGGCGGATGGGGTGCTTTGTTGCGCTATAAAAACAAAGAAAAAAATCTCTATGGTGGAGAGCTGAATACAACCAATAACCGTATGGAGTTGATGGCTGTCATAGAAGGCTTACGCTCACTCACGCGTTCCTGTGAGATCGTCATCACAACGGATTCTGAATATGTTAAAAACGGCATTACCAGTTGGATACAGGGATGGAAAAAACGCGGCTGGAAAACTGCCGCCAGGAAACCGGTTAAAAATGAAGACCTGTGGCGACAGCTGGAAAGCGAAGCGGCAAAACATCAAATTGAGTGGAAATGGGTCAAGGGGCACAGTGGGCATCGAGAAAATGAGTTGGCGGATGAGCTGGCCAATCTAGGGGTTGAAAAAGTGCTAAATGGTAAACGGGTTTAGCATGCTTGGGAGGCAGATTAGTTAATGCGACAAATTGTATTGGATACCGAAACCACAGGGCTTGAGGTGACGCAGGGCCACAGGATCATTGAAATTGGTGCTGTGGAAATGGTGAATCGTCGATTAACCGGACGGCATTACCATCAATATATTAATCCCCACAGGGAGATTGATGAGGGTGCAATGGAAGTGCACGGTATCACGAGTGAATTTCTTGAGGACAAACCTGCTTTTCAAGAGATAGCCAGGCAGTTTTTTGAATTTATCGATGGTGCAGAGCTAATCATTCACAACGCGCCTTTCGATATTGCTTTTATCGACAGTGAGTTTTCAATAGCCGAACAGACATTCCCTAAAGTAAGGGATGTGTGCGGGGTGATTGATACGGTGATCATGGCCCGCAAAAAACATCCGGGGCAGAAAAACAATCTGGATGCTCTGTGCAAACGTTATGGTGTTGATAATTCGCAACGGGAACTGCATGGTGCGTTGTTGGATGCCGAAATACTAGCCGATGTCTATCTGTTGATGAC
>CBDUGR010000451.1:0-2483 GCA_965366515.1 uncultured Gammaproteobacteria bacterium
AACTGACAGAGAGTTATGTTGTTTCACGTTTGCAGCATGACGCTGACAGTATCATAGCCGCTTTAGTATTAAAGCCTGATGGCGAGTGGAGTTTACAGGATGAAAGAATGTCCACCGTTTACCAGCGAGTGCGTTCGGGCCATTATTATCTGGTGTCGGTGAACCGACAGCTCATTCGATCACGCTCTCTGTTCGATATCGAAATCGAGGTACCTGAACTTAAACTCGGTGAAAGTCATTGTGCTGTGATGAATTTTTCAGCGTCTGAGCAATGGCTGGCCTGTGCTCAAGTGATTGAAAAACAGAGCAATCAGATCAGTATTTGGGTAGCGGAGGATATCTCTCCACTACAACATGAACAACGGCAGTTCATGCTGTTTGGCTTGGCTTCAGTGGCAGTGGCGATTCTGGTTCTCTTGCTTGCGCAATATCAAATACTGCAAAAAGGCTTTAGTCAGCTAGATCAAATGAGGGAACTTATTCGACAAATGCGCTTGGGTGAAAAGGATATTGCATTGCAGGAGTTACCTTCGGAAATTGAGCCGTTGGTCGGTGAAATTAATCGTCTGTTGGCGCAATTAGGGCAGCGGGTCAAACGTTCACGTAATGCATTAGGAAATCTGGCGCATGCGTTGAAGCAACCGTTACAGCGATTGCATTCGCAGTTGGAAATGATGGCGCCCGAACAACGTGGGCAAGGGAATGAAATTCTGCGGGATATTCACAACGTGGTGGATCGTGAACTAAAAAGAGCACGTATTGTCGGTGTGGTGACGCCTGGCCGGCAGACTCAGCTGGATGAAGATTTGGTGCACTTGTTGAAAATCATGCACAGTATTTATCCAGATAAAAGCATTGTTACAGATTGCCCGGCCCACTTGGTATTACCCCATGATCGTGATGATATCTTGGAGCTATTGGGCAACCTGCTTGATAATGCCTGTAAATTTGCACAGAAGCAGGTGTCGATTCGATTTGAAGTGCTTAACCAGGGCTGGCGTATCCTGGTGGAGGACGACGGCGAAGGTGTTTCACAAGAGGAGCTTGAGATAATTACGGATCGTGGTGTGCGTCTGGATGAAAACATACAGGGGCATGGGCTGGGCCTGTCCATAAGTCAGGATATTGTCGCGAGTTATTCTGGCTCATTGAGCTTTGATAAATCTGATTTGGGTGGGCTAAAGGCTGACGTTTTCTTGCCCAATCCAAAATTATAAAAGATTCAATTATTTTAAGAATTCAGCGATAGATTAGCTGATCTGCGTCTATGCTCTTTTGGTTTTGAATCGTTATACTTGCCCTTTGCTTTTGGAGTTGTCGAGTATGCCTTTGCCTGATCCAGTTGAACGAGAACACATCCATACACGAAGTATTGTTTGCCAGGGCTTTCGCCGGGCCGACGGTCTGTGGGACATTGAGGCAAGCCTTCAGGATGTGCGGACCTATGGGGTGGACAACGAGTTTAGGGGTGGTCGTATAGAGGCGGGAGAGCCGGTGCACGGTATGAGCCTGCGTGTAACACTGGATGTTGAATTTGTCATTCATGATCTGGAGGCTGTTTCCGACTTTGTTCCCGGAGCGGTCTGCACAAAGGTCCCTGGCCGGATGAAGGAGCTGATAGGGTTGCAGATTCGTTCGGGTTGGATGAAAGAGGTGCGTGAGCGGGTAGGGGGTGTGTTGGGTTGTACGCATCTGATCGAGCTGCTTGGGCCGATCGGTACCACCGCCTATCAGACGATGTACCGTGAAGTAGAAGCGCATAACCAAAGTAAACCCGTTGCCGTCAAACCTCGAGTTATCGACAGCTGTGCAGCCTGGGCGTCAGATGGGGAGAAAGTAAAAAGAAAGTGGCCAAACTATTACACTCAAAAATAATCGGTGAAGTAGCCTTGAGAGTAATTCGTTGTATGAATCCAATCACCATTAATGATGGTTTCGGCGCTTTAGAAATAAGGTTTATTTCTATTTGAAAACAGGTTGTCATATTGTGGGCAGATCAGTGGGCTTATCAGATGCAGGAACGCGGGTATGAATGTTATTAGAAAAAGGCGGATAACATCTCTGCATATTGCGGGCTTCATTGCTGTGTTATTTGGTTTGCTCACCATCAAATCAGGCGGTGCAGTTTTGTTTATTGATGGTATTGATCGTAAGAGCGCCGGGCAGTATGTGCCCTTTGTGCTCTGGTTTAATTTTTTTGCTGGTTTTTTATACCTCGCGGCAGGTGCCGGGTTGTTTATGAAACAACGTTGGGCGGTGTGGCTGGCTCTATTCATTCTTATCTCAACCTTGATTGTGTTCGCCCTGTTTGGGCTGCACATTGTTAAAGGTGGTGCCTATGAGGTGAGGACTGTTGCAGCGATGAGCCTGCGGTCTGTAGTGTGGGCTGTTATGTCAGGTGTTGCCTGGTACAAAATTGGACTCAAATAGTAGTAGTGTTGCAAACCTCAGTATTGAGCATAGTATTACCACCCTTTTTGAGT
>CBDUGR010000452.1:0-2466 GCA_965366515.1 uncultured Gammaproteobacteria bacterium
GGTTAGTGCATCATAGGCTGAAACAAAACCACGCACGCCCAGTTCAGCTCCGCCATTGCCAATAATTACTTTACCCTTCACCACCCTGGGCGCACCGGTGATGGAATAGGGCTTATCGATGGGTGTGGTTTGCACCGACCAGTCAACCTTTCCGGTTTCCGCATCCAATGCCACCAGCCGTCCATCCAGCGTCCCGACGTAGATCCTTCCTTGCCACGCAGCAACACCACGGTTGACCGCATCACAGCAGAGATTCACCGCCCAGCTGCGCGGCACTTTGGGGTCATACTGCCACAACAGAGCACCCGTCCTTGCATCCATCGCATAAACCCGGCTCCAGCTGCCGGTTACATATAATATGCCGTCCACCACCAATGGTGTGGCTTCCATTCCTCTTCGCGTCTCAAAATCAAAAAACCAGTCCAAACCCATTCTATGAATATTGCTTTCATTAATCTGCTGAAGCGGGCTATAGCGTTGCTCATCGTAGGTGCGCCCATGAGTCAGCCAATTCTGTGGTTCCCGGTTTGCATCAATAATACGTGCAGAAGTCACCGGAGCTGGTGCACTTTTCTCCGCAGTATCACTACCCTTCTGCCAGCTACAGGCAATAGCAAGGTATAGCAGGATCAGTGAGACAGCACGTATAGAGATTGCTCCGCCTTTGCGCAAGAGTTTTACTCGCTTCATTCGTTCGCCCTGATTAAAGTAACCAACATGGAAATTGTGGCAGGTAAGGACTGAATAATTATAAATGAGCACACTGCTATTCAATATTCATTAGGCGCAACGGCTATCCCTTTCGGGAAAAATTAAAATTCCGTATCTGAAGCTGCGGATGTTGCATTTGGAATCATTTGCCAATTAGTTGTACTATGGTTACCGATGATTCATAGGTAACCGAATCACCGCTACGATATCGGTAAGAGGATGCGCACTTGACTCTGGTTGTTAGCGAAAAAAAACGGGTAAGAATCAACGAACACACCTTCGAATCCCATAATATAGAGGAAACGATGGGTATGGTGGGCAATCATCTGTGGCCCCACCGAATGAAAGTGGCTCAGGCTAAACGCACGGTTAATAGCCATATATTAGGACACCTGCTGGGCGACTTTTCCGTGTTGGATCTGGCTTATGGGGCAACGGTTGAGGTCAAGCCTGATGAAGCTCCCGATTTTTATCTGGTTCACATCCCCGTTTTTGGCTACGCAGAACTGCATTACGGAAAGCTCAAAACCACGAGCACACCGGAAACTATCTCTATCTCATCACCTTCAGCACTCTCCTACGTGTACATGGAAGAGAACACCCGACATCTGAATATCCGCTTCGACCGAGAGACACTGGAGGCTCACTTGCAACGCCTCATTGGACATGAAATCCACGCACCGCTGGTTTTTCAGATTGAAACACCAAGCCAGTCGGCCGCCGGAGCGGCGCTTATTCAAACTCTGGACAGCCTGTTTTTACAGGCCAGAACCGTGCCACAGATGTTCGCTCACAAGCAGATTGTCGAGCAGTACAAGAACCTGCTGATGTCGATTCTGGTCTCCATGTTTCAACACAGCTATACGGAACTGTTGCGCAACGGTGGACATAACCCGGTTCCCTGGCATGTGCGCCAGGCGAAGGATTATATTGAAGAAAATATTACCGAATTTATCAGCCTGGCCAATGTAGCGGAATTTGTGGGCGTAAGTGCGCGCACTTTGCAAAATGGATTTCGCCAGTTTGAAGGCATATCACCGGCCGAGTATATTCGGGGACGGCGTTTACAGCGACTGCATCAAGCATTGATGTTGGCCGCGCCAACCAGCAAAATTACCGATATCATGCTCGAGCAGGGGATTACCAGTTTCGGTCGTTATGCCCACTATTATCAACAACGCTATCATTGCCTCCCCTCTGAAACATTAAAACAATAGCACCCACATGTATATCCGAGCACTTTATGAGTCGCCTTTCGTCTGGCAAAAAAAAGGGATAGCCCTTTCGACCATCCCCTTTCAAAGGGCAGAATTTAGCTAAGCGCTATCAAAACTCATAGGTTGCATCGAGATACCACTGGCGTCCTCGATTGAAGATCTCCGCGGTAAAACCAAATGCATCCTGTTGGTTACCGAACTCCTTGTATTCCTCATCACCAATATTTTCCACACCAGCCGTGACCGACAAGCCGGAATTCGCCGCATCCCAGCGGATACTGGCATTGAAAATATCATAATCATCCTGGAATTGTGCTGGACTGGGAATACCGATATCGAAGGGAGCCAATACCGCCTTGGGTCCATCGTACGGGACGTTATTAGCGTTGGTGCCAAACTCCGATCGGTAGGACCATTCAACCCGAGGCATCAGGGTACCCATATCACCCAGGTCAATCTCTTTGGTAATCTGGATATTTGCGTTCAAGTCGGAAACGTTTTCAAATCGACTGCTTTTCGTTAACCCTTGAACACCGGT
>CBDUGR010000453.1:0-2452 GCA_965366515.1 uncultured Gammaproteobacteria bacterium
GATTCGTGACCGGTACCACCCCACTCATCACCTACCCGGGGCGCATCCATGAGTAGCGTGCAACCGTATTGATCCAACAGGTCAGTGTCATTCAGGTCCATATTTTGAATGGCCTTTAACACCGGCACTTCTATTTTTTTACAGTAATCCGGCATCTCCATACCATGCAGTTGAACCATACTCAGTCTAACCTGCTGAGTAATATCGTTTACCCGATCGACACTCTCATTGAGAAACACACCTACCTTTTCAACATCTTCAGGCAATTGCTGGCAAATTTTTCGTGCCTGTTCGACACTACAGGCTCGCGGACTGCTTTCGACAAAAATAAAGCCCAGTCCCCAGGCTCCCAAATCCGCTGCGAGCTTTGCATCCTGATAACGGGTCAAACCGCAGATCTTTACTCTAACCACCGTTCTACCCGCTAATCAGTTTTTTGAGCGCCTGACCAGGCTGACCGTCTTTCATTAATGAGGTGCCGACTAAGAAACCGTCATAGCCAATTCGACGAAATGCGTCGATTTCAGTACGTTCATAGATACCACTTTCACAAATTTTAATTACATCCGGCGGAATTTGATCGTACAGCTCTCGCGCGGTTTCCAGATCCACCTTCAAAGTATCCAGGTTTCGGTTGTTCACACCGATGACCTTGGCACCTATTTTAATTGCCAGGTCCAACTCTTGCGCATCATGCACCTCAACCAACGCGCTCATACCCAGCTCGGCTGCCAGATCATGAAAATCTTTCAACTGGACTTCATCCAGATACCGAACCAGCAATAGCGCTATATTGGCACCAATATAACGGGCAAAATAGATCTGGTATGGATCAAAATAAAAATCTTTCATCAGGATGGGTATCCTGGGATTAGCCCGCCGCGCATCCTTTAAGTAGTCATATGAGCCCTTAAAATACTGCGGCTCAGTTAAAATGGATAGCGCCTTCGCACCGTTGGCAACATATTGATTTGCAACCTCAACCGGCGTGATCAGCTCAGGGTCAAATATTCTACCCTTGGAGGGGCTTCCATATTTAATCTCTGAAATAATATTGATCTCTCCCGCACAAAAAGAATCTTCCAATTTATCCGGGTCTGCAAACAACCGCTCATTTTGAATCTTTTGTAACGGATAGTTTTTTTTATCCTGTGCCACACGAATCGCTGTTTCTTCAAAAATTTTTTCAAGCATTAGACTGACTCACTACTTTCTCCAGTATTTTGATCGCCTTACCACTTTGTTGCACGGACCTAGCCAGCTCCACTCCCTGCGCAAGACTATCCACCTTTGCTCCAACGTACAGGCTGGCGGCACTATTAATCACCACACAGTCCGCCCTGGGCCCCTGTTCGCCGCTGAGCACGGCTCTTAATATCTCGGCATTTTCCGATGCTTCGCCTCCCTGTAAATCCTCGTGAGAACAATAGCTGAACCCGAAATCCTTTGGGTCTATGACCATATCGTGCACCGCTCCATGCTCAACTATCTTGGCATAACTCGGTGCCGCCATGGAAATTTCATCCATTCCATCAGAGGATGAAACCACCATAATGCGCTGATTATCCATTTTAAGCGCCGCGTCAGCGATAATGCCCAGAAGTTGCCGATCATAAACCCCTATGACCTGACGTTTAACGCGAGCCGGATTCAGCAATGGACCCATAATATTAAACAGTGTTTTAATCTTGAGCGCCTGTCTTATAGGCGCTATGTGCTTAAACGCAGGATGGTAGAGTGGCGCAAACAGAAATACAAATCCCGTTTTTTCCAGGCAGCCTTTTGCCTTGGCGGGATCTAAATTAATATTAACCCCCAATGCCTGCAGCACATCTGAACTGCCACTTTTACTGGTTACCGACCGATTTCCATGCTTGGCTACAGGGACACCGCAGGCTGCCGTCAACATAGCGGCAGTTGTACTGATATTGAAACTGCCGGAATGATCACCCCCAGTGCCGCTATGATCGACGACCTTGTCGTCAACCTCAATGGTATTGGCCTTACTCATGAGCGCCTGCGCAAACGCCGCTAATTGCTCAGCGGTTTCGCCACGACAGCGCATAGCCACCAGCAGTGCCGCCAGCTGTTCAGGAGGAAAACCTCCTTCGCAAAACCGGGTTAGGCAATTTTTAAGCCGATCAATATTCACCGATCTACCACAAATAAGATCTTCGATCAGGTCTTCCACACTAATTCTTCCTCAATACAGACAGATGAGCATTCTATTGAAACTCAGATAACGTTTCCGTTCCCTTGATAATAACCTCGAATGTTTCCTTGACCAATAGACGGTCTTTTTCAAACACCATCATCTGCCAGATACCCGGTACCAGCTCATTGGGCTCGACGATGTGAAATGCCATGGTATGATTGCCAGCTGATGCAGGAAGATCTTTGGTCTGTAGGTACTTATCATGACGAAGGCCATCCAGATCAACTATTCCAGGCG
>CBDUGR010000454.1:0-2445 GCA_965366515.1 uncultured Gammaproteobacteria bacterium
CGGGCATGAAAGACAGCAAGGTGATCGTTGCGATTAACAAGGACGAAGAAGCGCCTATCTTCCAGGTAGCCGATTATGGTCTGGTAGCAGATCTGTTTAAGGTGCTGCCTGAATTTGAAAAACTGATTCAGCAGTAGATCGAGGTACCAAATCCCCTTCTGTTCAGGAGGGGATTGCTTGATCGCTTTCTAATTTCAACATCTTGCAATGTGAAACACGCTAAAGCCCTGTTCGGTTAATCGCCAAACTCAAAGGTTGCCCAGATGGGGCAGTGATCGGACGGTTTTTCTATTCCACGAATCTCATAGTCGATGCCGACATCCACACAAAGACTCGCCAATGGCTCCGTGATCAATATGTGGTCGATACGCAGACCTCGTTTGGGATCGTCATCAAAACCCCGGCTGCGGTAATCAAACCAGCTAAAGCGATCATCCACCTCTGGATTGAGCAGGCGAAAACTATCCTTTAATCCCCATTCCCACAATTTTTGATACCATTCTCTCTCTTCCGGAAGGAAGCTGCATTTGCCTGTTTGCAACCAGCGCTTGGCATTCTTTTCGCCTATTCCGATATCCAGATCGGTGGGAGATATATTGAAGTCTCCCATGATCGCGAGATAGTTGTTCGAGGATTGATGGGTTTCAAGATAAGTCATTAAATCCTGATAAAATTTTCGTTTTGCAGGAAATTTAGTTTCGTGTTTACGGCTATCACCCTGAGGGAAATAACCATTGATGATAGTTAACGCGGTATCGTGGTTGTCGCGTAACGCATAGTCTCCCACAATCAGACGGCGCTGCGCTTCGTCGTCATCGGTTGGATAACCTTTTTGTATCTTAAGGGGCTTTTTTTTGGATAACAGGGCGACACCATAGTGTCCTTTCTGCCCATGATAAGCCACCTGGTAACCCATTTCCTCAATGGCCTCACGCGGAAAATCCGGGTCGTTGACTTTGGACTCCTGAAGGCCAATGACATCGGGTGAATGCTTGTCGATGATAGCTTGCAATTGATGCAGTCGTGCGCGCAAACCATTAACGTTAAATGATACGATTTTCAAAGTAGATTCCTTATTAACGGTTAGTCGACTATAGACTAAGCTAATGATTGAAGCCTGCTCACTGCTCTGTTCCGCTATACGCGCTCGACCAGAGTGCTAATACTTCCATCTTCGTTCAAGATACACCAGCGATATCCCGCGCTGGACTGTTCATCAATGGCAAAATCATAGCTGTCAGGTTTAAATTGAACGGGACAGGCCGCTGGGCTGCCAAGCATGCGAATGCCCTTAACAATGCTGTCAAACTCTTGGTGCGCGTGCCCTGATAAGACCAGTTTAGAGCCAATGTAGTGGCTGAGCTGATCCACTAACCGCTCGCCATTAAGCGTTCGAATTTGGTCAAGCCAATGACTACCGATATCTATGAGCGGATGATGGATTGCGACCAACAAATGCTGTGCTTTCGAGGTGTAAAAAAGCTTATCCAAATCGGCCAGCGCCTGACTGTCAAGTTCACCACTCACCTTGTCGGCAACGCTGCTATCTAACGCCACAATTAGCCAGTGACTCAGATCGATGCTGCCCTGACTGGCAATGCCAAATTGTGAGAAAATTTGATCAAGCAATGCTGGATGATCATGATTGCCGGGAATAGCACAAATCTGGACATTAAACTTAGCTAAAACCTGTGCCAGCCTCAGATAAACTTCTTGAAAGGCGCTGTCCTCTTTTTCGTCCGCAATATCTCCAGTCAACAGTATCAGATCGGCTGGCCACAGATCATGTTTTTGCACAGCCTCAAATAACGCATCGACCTGTGCTTGAACATTTCTTCCCTGCATTTCGGCAGTGCTATCCGCTCTTAAGTGCAGATCGGTCAGTTGCAGCACCTTTACGGAAGTTGTCATAGGCTAACGTTTTGGTAGCACGTTCTTAAGTTTTTTCCGCATATCGCGCAAGCTTTTTTCCGTAGTGGGCCAATCGATACAGGCATCGGTTACCGAGACGCCGTACTTCAGATCAGCAAGGTTTTCCGGAATGGACTGATTGCCGTGCTCAAGGTTGCTTTCGATCATGAGTCCAATAATGGATTGATTACCCTCTAATATCTGGTTGGCAACATTATCCATCACCAATGGCTGTAGATCGGGATTTTTATTGGAATTGGCGTGACTACAGTCAATCATTATGTTTTTTGAAAGCCCGGCTTCTGCCAGGCGCTGTTCACACAGGGCAACACTCACTGAATCATAATTTGGTTTGCCTCCGCCACCACGTAATACAATATGGCTATAGGGATTGCCGCGAGTGCGAATAACTGCCACCTGACCTTGATGGTTAAGTCCCAGAAAACTGTGTGGGTGCGACACTGACTGCAGGGCATTGATTGCGACAGAAAGGCCACCATCTGTACCGTTTTTAAAACCAATGGCTACCGACAG
>CBDUGR010000455.1:0-2432 GCA_965366515.1 uncultured Gammaproteobacteria bacterium
ATGATACTGTCAGCGTCATGCTGCAAACGTGAAACAACATAACTCTCTGTCAGTCGTTGAATACCAATATGAAGCACGGTCAGCAATACTGTCATCGCCAGGGTAACTGTGATTAACAGGTTGCGATGCAGTTTCCGTTTCAGTGAGTACAATCTCAGCCCTCTCCCAAGCGATAACCCTGACCACGCCGGGTTTCAATAAATTCTTTGCCTAGACGCTGTCGTAACCGATTGATATAAACTTCAATAACATTACTGTCTTTTAGCTGTTCCTCTTCATACACATGCTCACTGAGTTCCGTTTTGGAGATAACCTTATCCGGGTTCATCATCAGATAATACAAAATCCGATATTCAATACCGGTAAGCTCAATTACTTTCCCAAGCGTATTTGTCACCGCCTGCTTATGCACATCCAATGTAACTCCCGCATGACTCAAATGATTATCGGCTCGTCCGAATTTACGCCGCACCAAGGCCTCAAGACGCGCCAGCAACTCTTCGGTATGGAAGGGTTTACTCAGATAATCATCCGCACCGGCTTTGAGTCCATCAACTTTTTCATGCCAGGCATCCCGAGCCGTCAAAATTAACACCGGCATGTTTACACTCTGTTCCCGCCATCGCTTTAACACCTCCAACCCAGGACGACCCGGCAAGCCCAGATCGAGGATCACCGCATCAAACACCTCTTCCCTACCCAAAAATTCTGCGTCAATGCCATTATCTGCATGCTCAATGGCATAGCCCGCCTTTTTTAAGGCGGGCTTCAGGCTATTCACCAAACTCATATCATCCTCAACCAGCAATAGTCTCAATCTTCCACCTCCTCCTCTAACCATTCGCCGGATTGGGCATCAATTTTTATCTCATAAACGATTGAGTCGGCACGCAGAATCTCCAGCTCGTAGATAATGCGCCCGTGCTCGCGCTCCACTTCCAAATCAAGCAAACGACCTGCCAGAAGTTCAGGGTATCTCAACATCAAGTCATCGATCGATATCACCTTACCCTCTTTAACCCACTCCAGTACATGCTCGGAGAGGTCATCACGGTCATCTGCAATCAGGGCGGTGCTGTTAATCGTCCCAACGGCCATAGCCAGGAATAGTAACCCGGTCTTCATCAAACCATCCTTTTGCTGCATCTGTATGGCAGCTATCACATTGACTAAAAGATTTTACTTTTGGATTATCTTTTACCAAACGTTCGGGTATTTCATCATGTTCATGAATAAAATAGGGCAATTCCGTAATCCGTAACGGTGGTTCATCCGACAATTCGCCAAACTTCCGATTCGCTTTTTTGCTTTTCCCTTTTGGCGACGCATGCTTCTCCAGATATTGGCTGACATAGCCCGCAACGGCATCTTCCAACTCAGCATTATCACCGAAATGGTCACCCAACCCGCCCATTATTCTGCGCCAACTCTCGCGCGGCAATAAACCGGGTGGATAAGCCAAATGGCAGGCACCGCACTCTTCCGTATAAACAGGATCCTGTATATCACCCATCTTTTTGTCTCTATGATATTCACCTTCGTCATGCTCGCCAAATTCTTTCTTATCCCAGTCTACAGAGGCATTACCGGAAATCCCGATCGCGGCAAAGGTGAGCGCCGAACCCAGCAGGAGAGTGCCGGTTACCCAGCGAATTTTACTCATTTCATTATGCATTGTATCAACCTTTTAATTGATTCGTTCTTCAACTCATATCACTGCTGATTCAACCAACTCAGCAAGTCTCCCTTTTCCTGCGGTGTGCATTCGCGCGAAAAGGTCCATCGGCAGTTGCGTAAAAACCATTTTTCAGTCTTTTTACGATCCGTCAGCCTCTGCGCATAAGCTGAAGGCGCCATTGGTTTAATCTCTTTACCGGTGCGATTGTGTTTGCCTCCTGCTCGGGCTGAAGCTGAGTGACAGGAGATACAACTGCGCCCATTTACCTCGTGCGACCAGAGCATTTGCCCGGCTTCGGAACTAAACGGGCCAGCTCCACTTAATTGATACTCCTCCAGTAAAGCCTGTAGCACCGGGTTAGCACTAGCGGTTGTTACCGCTAATGCCAACAACGTTGTGACTGCCAGGACGAACAGCTTGGCGCAGCATCTATTCATACCTGTTCCCCCAGACCCGCACCATCATTGTCCTCTGCCCCATCCACCGATTCTGAGCGCTTTTCTCCATTAATCATCGCTACGGTGAGATTCTCCCGGTGCAACAAACTGCTGAAGAGCACACCTGCCACATGGGCAACCACCATCAGCAGTGTGAAATTCGCGAAAAACTCATGAATCTCCTCCAGTAGATCCTCTGACCAGGTGGCAACAAACGTTCCCGCTAAAGGGCCATGCTCTTCAGTAGCAAACAGCGAGACCCCTGAAAACGCGGTCAATGTCAGGGAAGTTAACAGGATCAGCGTCATAGCCGCCCC
>CBDUGR010000456.1:0-2420 GCA_965366515.1 uncultured Gammaproteobacteria bacterium
AAGAGAAAACGATCCTTCCGTCCTGCAGCTCAGCCTTAATGATATCGCCAATTACAAATCGGCCAGCCAGAATATCCTGAGCCAGCGGGTTTTCAAGATACTGTTGAATTGCTCGCTTCAGGGGCCTCGCGCCATAGACTGGATCAAATCCGGCCTCGACCAGCTTATTCATGGCATCATCAGAAAGCTCCAACGCCAACTCCCTTTCTTGCAGACGCTGACGTAATTGCGCCAGCTGAATCTCAGCTATACCTTTAATATGGTCTTTGCTCAACGGGTGGAACACCACCGATTCATCCACCCTGTTAATAAACTCGGGGCGAAAATGCTGAGCAACTACATCCATAACTGCGCTGCGCATCTGCTCATAGTTTTCATCTCCGGCGAGGGTTTGAATCATATCCGAGCCCAGGTTCGAGGTCATCACAATGACCGTATTGCGAAAATCCACGGTACGTCCATGCCCGTCAGTAAGGCGTCCGTCTTCTAATACCTGCAACAAGATATTGAAGACATCCGGGTGTGCTTTTTCAACTTCATCCAACAGCAACACTGAATAGGGTTTACGCCTGACCGCCTCTGTCAGATATCCGCCCTCTTCATAACCCACATAACCCGGAGGAGCACCAATCAGCCGCGCAACTGAATGCTTTTCCATAAACTCGGACATGTCGATACGCACCATAGACTCTTCCGTATCAAACAGAAATTCAGCCAACGCCTTGCACAACTCTGTCTTCCCAACACCTGTCGGCCCAAGGAATAGGAATGACCCATTGGGACGATGCGGATCGGATAATCCAGCACGCGAGCGCCGCACAGCATTGGCCACGGAAACAACTGCCTCATGCTGTCCTATAACACGCTTATGCAAGCCCTCTTCCATACGCAACAACTTCTCACGTTCGCCTTCAAGCATTTTTGACACAGGGATCCCTGTCCACATGGAGACCACCTCAGCGACCTCCTCCTCAGTCACTTTATTGCGCAGCAACGTCATTTCAGCCGTCTCGCCCTCAGCGGCCATTTCAAGCTGTTTTTCCAGCTCAGGTATCACGCCATACTGTATTTCAGACATGCGAGCTAAATCGCCGGCCCGATGCGCAGCATCCAGTTCAATGCGAGCATTTTCCAGATCACTCTTAATCTGCTGAGCCCCGTGCAGACTGGCTTTTTCTGCCTTCAATATCTCATCAAGATCTGAATATTCTCGTTCCAGTTCCTCAATATCTTCATTCAAATCCGCGAGACGTTTTTGCGCAGCAGGATCATCTTCCTTTTTTAGCGCTTCGCGTTCGATTTTCAACTGAATCAAGCGCCGATCTAAACGATCCATGCTCTCCGGCTTGGAGTCAATTTCCATACGAATTCGGCTAGCTGCTTCGTCAATCAGGTCAATGGCCTTATCCGGCAACTGGCGATCGCTGATATAACGATTTGATAATTTCGAAGCGGCTATAATGGCTGAGTCTGTAATTTCCACACCATGATGCACTTCATAGCGCTCTTTCAGGCCACGCAAAATAGCCACGGTATCCTCTTCTGTTGGCTCACCCACCAAGACTTTCTGAAAGCGACGCTCCAAAGCAGCATCTTTTTCAACATACTGCCGATACTCATCCAGCGTTGTTGCGCCAACACAGTGCAACTTACCTCGCGCCAATGCTGGCTTTAGCATATTTCCGGCATCCATTGAACCTTCGGCCTTGCCGGCTCCGACCATAGTATGCAACTCATCAATAAACAGGATGACACGGCCTTCCTGTTTATCCAGCTCATTCAATACCGCTTTCAGGCGCTCCTCAAACTCCCCACGGAACTTAGCTCCCGCGATAAGGCTACCCATATCAAGTGACAACACCTGCTTATCCTTCAACCCCTCGGGAACCTCACCATTAACAATCCGTTGAGCCAACCCTTCAACGATTGCCGTTTTGCCCACACCGGGCTCACCGATCAGTACCGGGTTATTCTTGGTGCGTCGCTGTAACACCTGCACTGTGCGACGAATTTCTTCATCACGCCCAATCACAGGGTCCAGCTCTCCTTTTTCGGCTTTGGCAGTCAAATTAACGGTATAGCGGTCCAGTGCCTGCCGGTTTTCCTCGGCATTCGGATCATTCACTTGCTCTCCTCCCCTGACGCGTTCAATCACCTGCTCTATCTGTGATTTATTGACACCTGTTTGCTCCAGCAAACTCTGTAACTCGCCCTTTACTTCAAATAGAGCCAGCAATACCAGTTCACTGGAAATATATTGATCTTTGCGCTGCTGCGCCAGCTTATCGGTGACGTTCAGTAGACGTCCTAAATCATTGGACATCGCGACATCACCCTGACCACCCTGAACCTGAGCCATGCGATCTAGGACACCATCAAGCGAACTCTTCAGCTGAGCAACCTCACAACCAGCTTGCGCT
>CBDUGR010000457.1:0-2416 GCA_965366515.1 uncultured Gammaproteobacteria bacterium
ATGTTGATCAGTGCCCGGCAGCCGGAGGTGCTGGAGTTTATAGCAGAGGAGATGTGCTAGCAGACTGTTAAAAATTATTATGCTTTCTCGCCTGTTTTTTTCAGCCACGAGCAGTCCTCAAAGTATTTTAAAAAGTCTGCCTGAGGGTCAGGAATAGGTTGGTTTGTTGCTGGCAAGCTAGCTTCCATGGGCAATTTTTAGGCATTGATCCAGTACGTCTTGGCGAAATGAGGGCTGCTCCATTTTCTTTACCGGCGAGATTACTACCATCAGCCCTTCAATAAGTGCCGTAATCATCTCCGCGCGCTGTTGGGTATCAGCTTTGCTCGCTTTCGGATGGAGCTCTTGTATGAGTTCTTCAAATTGATGCAACTGCGGTTTGTAAAAATCGTTTAGTAGTTTTCCTGAGTAGTCGTCAGCAATGGCAACCAAAGGCCAGAACTGGATAAAAAAATGACGGGTTTTGAGACAAAAGATATCATCGAGGTTAAAGGCGATTGCCGCTTTAAAGCGCTCTAAAGGATCTGGCCGTACCTTTTCTAGGCACTGTATATAATTGTTTTCATAAAGCTCGCCAACATAGTGCATCAGGGCAAGTATTAAATCCTCTTTTTTAGGGAAGTAATATTGCAGGTTTGCGAGTCGTACGTCCGCTGCTTTGGCTACATTTCGCATCGAAAAGTCCGCATAACCACCTTCCATCAACAGCTCATGCGTCGTTTTAACCAACTTTAAAGCGGTGGCTTTCCCTATTGTCCTCTGTGCCGTACCCGATCGGGTGTGCTGTGCAGGTGCTTCTACTAATTGACTCATTGTTACTCCGCTTATTGGTCGATCGGTCGATTATACACAGAATTGTTTGTTTGGTTAAATGACTAAAATATCTTGACATTTTGGTTGGATGACTAAATAATCATTAGTCGTATGACCAAACAAAGGTTTAAGGGTAAGATGAAGCGACGTCAATTTCTAAAAAATGCGATAACCGGTGCAGCCGGTATGTCCGCGCTCGCCTCGGGGTTGTCTCAGGCAACTGAAGGAGTAACGGCGGATAGGTCAGGTATGTTCGACACCATAGTGATTGGTGGGGGATTTGCCGGTGTTACTGCCGCCAGAGACGCTAGTCAAAAGGGCTTAAATACACTGTTGTTAGAGGCGAGACCCAGGCTGGGAGGGCGCACCTTTACTACGCAGTTTGCCGGTCACGATATCGATATGGGTGGTACCTGGTTCGGCTGGGGCCAACCTCATATCTGGGCGGAGCGAATGCGTTACGACCTACCTATTAAAGAGAGCGCCGCTAGTAGAGCGGAAAAGTATGTCTGGTACTCGAAAAACCAGCGCAATGAGGGTGGTGCTGATCAGTTCGGGCCACTCTCTGAGAGTGCCAATGATAAATTCTATGCCCCTGCCAGAGAGATGTTTCCTCGACCGTATGACCCGCTTTATGCAGCAGGTAGTAAAAAGTTTCAGGCATTGGATAAAATCTCAGCCGCTGAAGCGATTGATAAACTGGATCTGAGTGCTGCAGAAAAAGATCTGGTTAAAAGTTTTGCAGCGATTAATGGCCATTCAGTTTCTGCTAACAGTAGCTATCTGGATCAGCTTCGATGGATTGCGCTGGGTGGTTTTAATCAGGCCTTTATGTGGTCCAACCTTGGCCAATATCGTTTAGACGGAGGCACACGAACGCTATTGGACAAAATGCATGCAGATGGTGAGGCAGAACTCAAACAGGGTGAGGCCGTTAAGTCAGTTGAACAAAAAAATGGCATGGTTCAAGTCACCACGTCCCGTGGAAATACCTATTATGGGAAAACCGCTATCGTTGCCTTGCCTTTGAACACGTTAAGCAATATCGAATTCAAACCTGCGCTTTCTAGCGTCAAAATCAAAGCCAGCCAGCAAGGTCATACTGGTTCCGGAAGTAAAGTCTACATGCGTATCAAAGGCAAGCACTCGATTATGTTTGGTCAGGGCACGGAGGATATGCCTTTTAACTTCTACTGGACCGAATACGACGACCAGGACAGCCAGGTTATGGTGGGGTTCAATTCATCTCCGAAGTTTCTGGATGTGAACGACGATGAGGAGATCCAGAAAGCGATTCGTCTGTTTCAGCCTGAGGCGGAATTACTAGAGTCCTTCAGTTATGACTGGAATCTGGATCCTTATTCCAAGGGTACCTGGTGTATGTACCCGCCCGGGATGTTGACTGGCGCACTTCAGGAACTTCAGCGGCCTGAGCAGAATATCTATTTTGCGGGATCCGATATCGCTAATGGTTGGCGCGGTTTTATTGACGGCGCTATCGAAAGTGGCGCTCGGGCCGCATATTTGGTCAGTGAAAAGCTAGGGCCCGTCAACAAAGGAGTAAAACTATGAAATCGAAAGTTACAGTATTTATTGCGCTTGC
>CBDUGR010000458.1:0-2396 GCA_965366515.1 uncultured Gammaproteobacteria bacterium
CAGGCAACAATTTTCTGGCGCAGTGACTGATGATCTGGAGACATTGGCTGATACAAAAGATTAATTAGCTTGGCATTGGAACTTGCGGGTTATTAGCTGTTCGTAGATTAATGCCAGCTTATCCAGATCACTGATTTTCACGCATTCATTGACTTTATGAATGCTTTGGTTGCACGGGCCAAGTTCGATAACCTGAGCACCTGTCGGTGC
The DNA here is from genome assembly GCA_965366515.1 of uncultured Gammaproteobacteria bacterium. GTDB lineage: Bacteria > Pseudomonadota > Gammaproteobacteria > Pseudomonadales > IMCC2047 > JAJFKB01. The sequence goes on from CBDUGR010000458.1 coordinate 211, forward strand.
TATGAACCGGCCGTCGGACGTGCCGCCGCTGGTAGAAAGTTGGCATGTTTCTCCTGTTATTTCTGCAATTGATAGCAGTGCTGCATCAACAAGCTCCCCTGAATCCGTTAGGAATGGTTGGCCATGCCTGGTCCACTGGAGGGTATAATCTACTTTGTGCTTAGCCAAAATCGCTTCTACTTTGCTAATGAGCTGATCTGCGGTGATTTCGGTTGAAAACCGAAAATTAAAAACGACTTCCAGCTCTCCGGGAATGACGTTAGTGGCGCCTGTCCCAGCGTTAATGTTGGAAATTTGAAATGAGGTTGCCGGGAAGAAATCATTTCCCTGATCCCACTCCTCGCAGGTAAGTTCGGTGAGTGCTGCTAGTGCAGAGTGAATCGGGTTTGACGCCTTTTCTGGATAAGCGATATGTCCCTGAATACCTTTTACTCTGAGCAAACCGCCCAGTGAGCCACGTCTCCCATTCTTGATTGTATCTCCCAGCCTGTTGCCACTGGAAGGCTCTCCGACAACACACCAGTTTATATGATCATCCTGCTGTTGCAGGTGTTGAATGACTCTTGCCGTCCCGTTTATTGCCGGTCCTTCTTCGTCACTGGTGATCAGGTAAGCCAGTTTACCCGGATAATTTGGGTGGCGAGCGATAAAGCGTTCTGTAGCTACAATCATTGCAGCAAGACTCCCTTTCATATCAGCTGCGCCACGCCCGTATAAATAGTCGCCCCTAATGCTCGGCTCGAAAGGAGGAGAGTCCCATTCTTCTGCAGGACCCGTGGGTACAACATCTGTGTGTCCCGCAAACGCTAATATTGGACCAGAATCACCTCTAATGGCCCAGAAATTAGAGACGTCACCAAAATGCAGTGGCACGATTGTGAAGTCCATCGCTTCGAGCCGTTCAATCATAAGCGCCTGGCATCCCTCGTCCCTGGGTGTAATGGATGGTTGGCTGATTAGTTGCATTGTAAGTTGCAGTACGGGGCTGTTATTCATAGGTCTTTAGACTATTCGCTGTAAGTGGGCAAAGGCTAACTCTATACCAGTTATCTAACCATCTCAAAAAGATTCCAGTTACCTCTCAATCGATAAGCCTGGAAACTAAAACGCAGATTTACATTTTTTTGTTAAGCCCTTATAGTAGGGCCAGTTTTCATCGGATTGAAAACAAACACACATAATTGCATACAAGGAGGTTTCCATGCGAACAGTTTTCTCTGTTCAGTCACTTTTTCTAAGTTTTTTCTTAGGTTTTTTGTGGGTTCAGTTCGCTCACGCACAGCCTGTGTTTATCAATGAAATACATTATGACAACTTAAGCGCTGATCAAGAGGAAGGCGTTGAGTTGGCGGGTCCTGCCGGCACTGATTTAGCGGGGTGGGAGTTGGTCTTCTATAATGGTGGAAATGGCAGTCCTTATCTATCAAAACCCCTGGAGGGCTTGATTGGTGATCAAAGCAATGGTTTTGGAGTGCTTGCGTTCGCGATTCCTGGCATTCAAAATGGCGCGCCTGATGGTATTGCTTTGGTGAACGCTTTAAGCGAGGTGCTCCAGTTCTTAAGTTATGAGGGCTCGTTCGTCGTGGCTACCGGAATTGCTGCAGGACTGGCGAGTTTGGATATTGAGGTTTCTGAAAGCGCGGCCACCGCTCCCGGGCTATCACTGCAACTCATCGGTACAGGTGAAGGTTCTTCCGATTTTTTTTGGGGTGAGGCACAATCCAGCAGTTTCGGGGCCATCAATAATGGACAAGAATTTCGAGCTGTTGGGGCGGGCGAGCTGCCCGTATCAGGAACGCTATGGTTGATACTATGGGCGGCGGGCAGCTGGTTAACCTGTTCGAGGCTGCGAATGCGTAAGGCAAGTTCGCCAGGCATTTGCAGGCAGGGGGTAAAGGCGCTGTTTATGGGCGGCATCCATACAAGATGCCGATGTTGCTAGTGCGGTTAAAGGTCTGCAAAAACCAGGCTAATAGTGTCGGGCGATTTAGCAATCGCCCGACGAGATCAACTACTAGTTATTAGCATGTAGTTCTTCATTGAGTGCAATTGCCGACTTGTTGGTTTTGCATTCAATACGCCCGTTTTGTGAGTTGCGGCGTAACAGCAAGTCAGATTTTCCTGCCAGATCACGGGCCTTTATATCTTTTATCGGCTGGTTGTTTTCGTCCAGTACAGTAACCTTT
>CBDUGR010000459.1:0-2389 GCA_965366515.1 uncultured Gammaproteobacteria bacterium
TTAACCGAATTAAGATATACATCTCCATGCCAATTAGATTTTGAAATATGGATTATGCTAACTGATACAAAAGCTTTCCCAGGCCATTGTTTTTGTGTTTCTGCGCAATAAATAGTTGCATTTTTTCTTCTAAGCTGCAGAAGCCCGCCTCTGCGGGTGTCTCCTTGAGAAATTGTATTCGTGGCTATTAGTCCGAAGCAGGCTCCTATATCAGTTATATTATGGGACTGAAGAAAAAAGCGTGCGACTAAATCAGTATTACCATTTGCTTCACTTTGAAATGCCAAAAGCCAATCTTTAAAGCTTTTTCCAAGAACGGAGCTTATTCTTTTTCCTCCGAGAAAAGGGGGATTTCCTATAACCGCATCGAACCCGCTTCTTTCATGATGAAATACCTCCGGGAACTCTATTTCCCAACAGAATGGCACTATTGGTGTATCGCCACAGGCTAGCCCCCTAACTAGCTTGTCGACTTCAACAACTGCTGTTTCATCCTGGTCTAATCGATCCAGCCAATAGCGGTAATTGATCAAATTAGTTTCACGTTGTTTGTTATTGGTGCCGTTAAAAAATGCTGCCACCGCCAATGTGGCCCTCAAACGGATATTGTTTAGTGACTTTTCGGCGAAGAGATTTTCCTGTTCCTTGCGGAGAAAATCATGATCAGGAATATCATGAATAGCTTCCCGGTGTTGCTCGGCTTCTTCGACTTCATTTTCCGATGAATCCGCAAAAAGAGGGCCAAAGTCGTTCGTTATTGGTTTCCAGGTGAAGTTGCGAATTTGCTCTGGTGATAGTCCGATTAACGAGTTGCCGTGTTTCAGCGCGTGGTCCACAAAGGTGAAGGGGCGATCGGTCGAGAGAGTGGTTAACCACAGTGATAGTTTGGCCATTTCCACAGCCAGCCGATTCATGTCCACTCCGTAGATACATCTTTCAGCTACATAACGGCGAGCAAAGACAATGCGCTCCTCGCGGGATTCCGGCATCAGATTTTCAGTGGCTTCACCCTGTGACGATGTGGCAAAGGGCATCGTTAGAATGGCATCGGGTAGCTCTGCGGTTATGCGTTCCCATGCATCCGCCAGTCGCTCTGCTAGATAACGCGTGGCCTGGACGAGGAAAGCACCTGAGCCCATCGCTGGGTCACAGACCTTCAGGCTAAGTATTTCCTGTGGAGTTTTGACTAGCCGGGGTTCCTGCAATAAGCCTGGCTTGCCTTCCACATTCACATACACTTGGTGCTCGAGGGTGCGGCGCACGACCGGCTCGGTTAGGGTGGGCGGTGTGTAGTGTGCACCACTTGAGCGGCGATCCTGCCCTTGGCAAACATAGAGACCTCTGGGCCGAACTATGCCCAGATCCTTCACAAAACGGATAACCGGGTTGGCTTGCTCCAGCAGTTCGGCATCGTCAGTACCCAAGTTTGCCAGAGTATGGCGCTCTTCATCGCGTTCCAGCACTTTTTTAATGGTGCCGGCAGTTTTGCTGGTGTGCTTGGTAATGGTCTTGATCAGTGCCGCCTGGTCCAAACCGGCAAACACTGTTGCGTCGACGGGTTCTGGTTCCTTAATCTTGCTGCCCCCCTGCAATAACAGCAATGTCTTATTAACGGGAGCCCGGGCAACCCTGCGATCCAACAGGCCTTCGTACATGTGGCCAATCTGTTCCACGGCAAGTGTGCGATAGCTCACTAGCTGGCGTACCCCATCCGCGCGGGCGTATTTCAGGCTTCTTAAGATATCGCGTAAAGCCGCGTCCCGGATTTTCGGCGGCTCCGGAATCTCAGTGGGCCAGACGCCTTCTTTGGTTCGGCCATCCAGCAGGGGGTAGCGATTGGGGTCAAACAACTGGCCACCGTGGGCGGCGATACGAATATCAGGATCTATGCTGCCGTCATGCAGCAAGCGGGAACTGGCCAGCAGCCGGGCGTAGGCGGCAAAAGAATGTTTTAGCTTCTCCGGGGCGAGCCGCATTGTCTCTTCCAGTTCCGTCAGCAGATGGAGGACGCCATAGGATCTGTCATAGTTAACGTTGCCATGGGGCAGCAGGCCGTTTTCTTCAGCGTAGAGCGTGAACAGCAGACGCATGATGAAGGCGACGCTGGATTCAAAAATTTCATCTTCACCGTAACTCTGCAGGAAGCTGCCGCTCAGTTCGGCATCTACTCTGTCCAGCTCGTGAACTAGAATCTGCAGCGCTTCACGAACCTGATTACCGAGCTGGTCGGCCACATCCAGCTGTCGCTGACGGCTTTGCTTGATAAGTTCCAGTACAACCTGATCGCGAGGCCCGGCAAAAAATCGTGATTCACCGAACAGGTCTTTAAAGGCGGCCAGGGTGAGCGGATCATCATTCCAGGTTTGAGCGGTCCAGGTCATCCAGGAGG
>CBDUGR010000460.1:0-2381 GCA_965366515.1 uncultured Gammaproteobacteria bacterium
GTCTTAAGCGACGGGGTATTTGACTCCCGCCGTTGTAACCTGAGATTTATCGGAGGCGAAGTTAGCACCTTCCTCTAATATTTAATGGAGCAATAGATCAAAGAACCCTTACAGGCCTAATTTTGAGGTTAGCCCAATGGCCGATATTCGAAGTGAAAAGAAAAAGGTAAAAAACGAAAGAAGAAAAGATCCAAGGCTTGAATTTCATTGTAACGCAATGGTTCAGGGGATTGATGGTATTTTGACTATTACAGACATCAGTTTAGGCGGAATTTTCATAGAGATTGGCGAAATAGATAAAGTTGCAGTAGGGAAAATTGTGACCATTAATGTCAAACTTCCGACTGAAACCCAGGCAGTTAGATTTAAAGCCAAGGTTATCAACAAAACAAATCGAGGCATAGGATGTCAGTTCATATCTCTTGATGACCGGGAAAAAGAAGCGATATGCTTGTGCTTCGAATATTTTAAGGACACGCTTCCTGCTGGATGTAAGTAATACTGCAGTCTGCCTTAATTACATCCAAGTTCGTGCCATTTTAGACAAGTATGGACGGGAAAGATTCTTAATGGAACATAAAAATATGAACAGAAAGCAGCTTGGTAACAGTCATCTATCAGTTACACCGATAGGCTTGGGTCTGGCCGCATTGGGACGGCCCGGTTATATCAATCTGGGGCATGGGGATGACTTGAATGACAATCACGATGTCACCGCTATGGAAACACAGGCGCATAGCGTATTGGATTCGGCATGGGATGCTGGTATTCGCTATTTTGATGCGGCCCGATCATACGGAAAAGCGGAAGAATTCCTGCATTCCTGGCTTGCGAATCGTGGCATTACAAAGAAGGCGTGTACCATTGGCTCCAAGTGGGGTTACACCTACACTGCCGATTGGCAGGTCAATCTGCCAAAAGGGCAGGAACATGAAATCAAAGCGCATTCTCTGCCGGTTTTACAGCGCCAGATTCTTGAAAGTAGAGCCTTGCTTGGGGGCCATCTCGATTTGTACCAGATTCATTCAGCGACCCTGGACAGCGGTGTTTTGGCTAACGGGGCGGTGTTGCGGGAACTGGCGCGATTGCGCAGTGCCGGGCTGAGTATTGGTTTCACGGTAAGTGGTCCGCTGCAGGCGGACACGATCCGGCGTGCATTGGAAATTGAGTTTGATGGTGTTCTTCTTTTTTCGGCCGTGCAGGCAACCTGGAATCTGCTTGAGCAGTCGGTTACGAGCGCTTTACGGGAAGCTCACCAAGCTGGTATGGGCGTTATTGTTAAAGAAGGCTTGGCCAACGGCCGGTTGACCCCACGAAACGATTCTCCCGGATTTCAACGTAAGATGGCCTTACTGCAAGCACAGGCAGAAACCCAAAACACCACGGTGGACAGCATGGCCCTGGCAGCGGTTATTAATCAGCCGTTTGTTGATGTGGTCCTGAGTGGTGCCGCGCGTGTCGATCATCTGAAATCCAACCTGCAAGCATTGAAGATAAAATGGAACGATTCATTGGCAGAGATGTTGGATGCGTGGGTGGAACCCGCCAACATTTATTGGCACATACGCAGCCAATTGGCCTGGAATTAAGAATAGCTATTGATACCTGTACCCCTGCAATATCGACTGACATCGAATAGAAAGGGCCAAGCTGTTAAAGCAAAGCCCTTACTTTTAGGTATAGATAATTTCCACAGCCTATTTTCCATGGACAACCGAATAGTCGCTATCGTATTCACCCCAGAGGTCATACAGACCATAACACCTCCCAAATCGACACACCAACCAGCACCGAACATTTTAAGGTATTCCTTCAGATACCCTACACCTGCTGTGGCGGCTCATCGCTACTGATGCTCAATGACCAGGGCTTTTATGCAAGAACATCAATATTACCGATAACTCTCCGGGTTCTTATACAGCACCTTGACGGTGCGGTTTTGTTGATCGACCTTAATGCTGGGAAAGTGAAGGCTGGAAAACCAGATGCCGACAATTGCACCGTCGGGGTCCAAGATGTTGAATCCGTAGGGATCGTACCGATCCTTGCCGTAGATGTTTGAGCTCATCTTCCGCATCTGCTCCGGCTGTGGCTCGAAGGCGGTCCAAAAGGATGATGGAATCACATAACCGGGATCAATGCCCATAATCGCGTAAGGATTGGTCTCCTTGCCCGCGTAAAAGTAATTTAGCTCCTGTGGGACTGAACCGCTTCGAAAGGCATGGCTGATCTGAGCATCTCGGCTGAATCGGCCGTAATTCTCAAGACATCCACTGAGACCGACAATCAAGGCGGCCCCAGCGAACAACTTGAAGCAGAGTCCACAGTATTTCGAAAAATAAGAGGGAACATTCATGACAGTCTCCATGATAAGGGTTCGT
>CBDUGR010000461.1:0-2376 GCA_965366515.1 uncultured Gammaproteobacteria bacterium
TTCACCCCGATTATACCGGCGAGAAATATCTGGAAATATGCCAATTAGTTAAAGAGGCTGTTCCTGAGATGCATATTCACGCATTTTCTCCGTTGGAAGTTTGGCAGGGAGCCCGTACTTTGGGACTTTCTGTTCAACAATTTCTGATCCAACTACGCGATGCCGGAATGTCTACATTACCAGGTACTGCAGCTGAGATTTTAGATGATGAGATCAGGGAAAAGCTTTGTCCTGACAAAATTGATACTGAACAGTGGTTAAGTATCATTCAGGAGGCGCATAGCCTTGGTATCAAAACGACAGCGACTATCATGTTTGGTCATATCGATCACCCTGTCAACTGGGCAAGACATCTGCTACGGATTAAGCGCTTACAAAGAAAATACCAGGGATTTTCTGAATTTGTCCCCTTACCTTTTGTTGCCGATGAATCCCCCCTTTACCTGAGAGGGCATTCTCGAAAAGGCCCGACCTATCGAGAAGTGTTGCTTATGCATGCCGTTGCGCGACTGGTGCTTTACCCGGATATCAAAAATATTCAGGCATCCTGGGTTAAGTTAGGGCCGTCGGGTGTGAGGGACTGCCTCAATGCTGGTGTTAACGATCTGGGAGGTACGCTGATGGATGAATCGATTACACGAGCTGCTGGAGCCGAGCATGGTCAGGAGTTCGATCCGCTGCGCATGGAAAAATTGATTATCGATTCCGGGAAGACGCCTTGGCAGAGAAATACGCTCTATGGCTCCGTCAATGAAGAAAGAACCGCCACCTCGCTTCTCGCGAAAGAAAACGCACATATTTCGTTACTCAATGCCGGTTAAAATATGCCCGGGTGGATAAGAATGGATGCTAATGTAAGTCGTAATGATCAATTGGCCCATTAAAATCAAGCCCGGCCATTTTGATGCCGCGCTCGAAATCTATCATATGTTTGCGCATCCACTCTTCTGCAATCTCTTTATCTCCGGTACAGATAGCGTCAAACAGGCGGGTGTGGCAGTCAATAATACGGCCTCCGGGGTGCAGCCTGTCGATAACGGCTTTAAAGGCGGGGTAAAAAAGTTGATTGAGAGGTTCGCGTGCCATGAGTAGCGCGCTGTTGTTGGTGGCTTGTGCAATCAGATTATGGAATTCGATCTCTACCTCCAGTAACTCATGGGTATCTGATTTTGCCTCCAGTGTGCGCTGCAGGTTGTCTGCCATCTTGGTCTTCAGATCGGTAGAGAGGGCTTTGCAGGCCAGTCCGGCAGCAAGTGGCTCGAGACCCATGGCGATCTCCCATAGTTCCCGAAAGGTTACTTCGTGCATCAGCATTGCGGTGCTCAGTGATTTGCTGGCCGACTCTTTTGTGGGGAGACAAACTACCAGACGCTTTCGGTCGGCGCGACCAATCAGCCCGCCGTACTCTAATAGGCGGATTGCTTCTCGAACGGTGGTGCGGGTTACACCAAATTGCTGCGCAAGGTCCATTTCGGTGGGTAACAGTTCACCGGTTTTGAGTTCGCCACTTACGATGGCGTCTCGGATCTGCTGGCTCACCACTTGGTAGGCGGGAGCGCGAGCAAGTTTTTGGAATTTTCCGTTACTGAGCTTGCCTGACATAGGTGGCCTTTTAGGTGGTTAATAACAGCATCATAATCGATACTAAAAAGAATTGGAACATTATCGTATTGACTTATTGTCAGACAATGTGTCAATATTTGTTTTTATTGACAATTATGCTTCTATTTTCTATTTTTTTATTGAATGAGGCGTATTATTAGTGTTTAGTCAGCATGCCTACGCGGACACGTAAAGGGCGTCGAGGGCGTATAAAGGACAGGATAAGCGTGATGAGTGTCTCCTACAAAGTGGATAAAACAGTCGCTCCCCTTCGGTTTGTCACAGCGGCGAGTCTGTTTGATGGTCATGATGCGTCTATCAATATTATGCGTCGCATATTGCAGTCTTCGGGCACGGAAGTGATTCATTTGGGGCATAACCGGTCGGTTGCCGAGGTGGTAACTTCGGCTTTGCAGGAGGATGTGCAGGGAATTGCGATCAGTTCCTACCAGGGCGGTCATGTTGAATACTTCAAATATATGATCGACCTGCTGCGTGAGGCGGGCGCTGAACACATCAGAGTGTTTGGTGGTGGCGGAGGCGTTATTGTTCCCGATGAGATCAAAGAGCTTAAAGACTACGGGGTAACCAGTATCTATTCTCCCCAGGATGGGCAGCAGCTTGGGCTGCAGGGGATGATCGATGACATGCTTCAGCAGTGCGAGCTAAGGGCCGGTGCCATCAATGAGCTTATTCCAGAGCAGCTGAACGCAACGGATACCCGTTATCTGGCGCGGTTGATTACCGCGATTGAACGGAATGAGTTGGATGACG
>CBDUGR010000462.1:0-2375 GCA_965366515.1 uncultured Gammaproteobacteria bacterium
TGGAAAAGCACGTTCGGCCAATAATATGGTGTTCGGCAGTGGTGCTGCGGCAGCAGAAGGCGTTATTGCTCAACTTTCCAATAGTTATAGCAGCGCAGAACAAAATCAATTGGCTTGGGATCTGTCTGGTGGAAAACATCGCGGAGCTGTTCTGGAAAAAGCCGCAAGTATGCTAGAGGTCGCTCACGTGCCGCCCGAGACAAGAGAGGCTGCGACTGTTTGTCAGTATTATGCGCAGCAGGCCCGTAGTCGCTGTGATATGCCCATCGTATTGCCAGGGCCAACCGGCGAAACCAATCAGCTAAGCCTGCATGGCCGGGGAATTGTCTACTGTGTTGCTGCCGAAGGAGAACGTTTTACGGACTTTGCCGGACAAATAGCGGCGGCATTGGCGACGGGTAATGCGGTCATCGCCCAGCCATCCATCGAGCAACTGGAGTCCGCTCAACTGCTGATCAGTGTATTACTTGAAGCAGGCGTTCCATCATCGATACTTTATATGACACCCTGCAAGCAGGATTTTCCCGAAGTGCGCGAATTTGTCACAGCCAACCATCGGACGGCGGCAATAGCCTGGTCAGGCCCTTTGATGGAAGCTATCGAGATGCAACGGGAACTGGTGGCGCGAGGAGGTGCGATTACGCCGGTAATCATTGAAAAGGGCGAGTCCGATTACATGCTGCGTTTTGCGGTAGAGAAAACAGTTACAACCAATATTGTGGCGACGGGCGGGAATGCGATGCTGCTGAATTTGGGTGGATAGAAAGGCTAGTCACTGACATCAATAATGTCCCACTTAGCCCTTTTTTTATGGTCTGGCCTTGTTGTTTACAGCCATGTGGTACTTCAATTTCTTAGCGCTCACTCACGATCTAATGTCTTCAGTATCGTTGGCTAAATAAAATATATAAAACAATATAATACGATCTAATATTAATGTGATTACTAGATTTAGATTTACCTATTTTCGTAGCGCTTGCGCATGATGCGCAATATGATTACCGATGAAGCTGGCAATAAAGAAGTAGCTATGATCATAACCTTTCTGTATGCGTAAATTCAGCGGGTGCCTGTACTCTTCGCAGACTGCTTTTAACAGATCCGGCTTTAGCTGTTCTTCCAGAAACCCGTCCTGATCACCCTGGTCCACAAGAATCGGCAAGCGTTCTTTTGCAGACTTGATCAGTGCGCAGCTGTCATACTGAGCCCAGACTCGCTGATCGTTACCCAGGTAGTTGCTAAAGGCTTTGATTCCCCAGGGGCAGTTGATGGGAGAGCAGATGGGCGCAAATGCCGATACCGCTTTAAAGCGTCCGGGGTTTTTCAGGGAGATGGTCAATGCGCCGTGGCCGCCCATAGAATGTCCCATTATTGATTGTCTGGAAGAGTCCAGGGGTAGCTGGTTAAAAATCAGTTCCGGGAGCTCGGTGCAAACATAGTCGTACATCTGATAATGTTTTTGCCAGGGTTCCCGTGTGGCATTAACATAAAAACCTGCTCCTATGCCAAAATCCCAGTCATGTTCGGGATCATCTGGAACGGTCTCGCCTCGTGGGCTGGTGTCGGGCACGATAATAGCCACGCCCTGTTCACTGGCGTAGCGCTGGGCGCCGGCTTTTTGGACAAAATTTTCATCGCTGCAAGTAAGGCCTGAGAGCCAGAAAATCACCGGAACCTTTTCAGTTTCCGTCAGAGGAGGCAGGTAAACCGAGAAAGTCATCTCGCAATTCAAACAGCTTGAGTGGTGTTGATAGCGTTGCTGCTTGCCACCAAAACATCGATTATCGCTTATCTTCTGCATCTCAAATAGCAATCCAGTTAGTGTGATGGGGCCTAGTAAAGAACGACAGAGCGTATGCTTTTACCTGCATGCATCAGATCAAATGCGGTGTTGATCTCATCAAGCGGCATAGTGTGGGTGATCAAATCATCGATATTGATTTTATTATCCATATACCAGTCGACAATTTTTGGTACATCAGTGCGGCCACGCGCGCCGCCAAAAGCGCTACCCCGCCATACTCTTCCAGTCACTAATTGAAATGGGCGGGTCGAAATTTCCTGACCGGCGCCGGCCACGCCGATAATATAGGATTCGCCCCAGCCCTTATGACAACACTCGAGTGCCTGGCGCATGGTGTTCACATTACCAATACACTCGAAACTGTAGTCAGCGCCACCACCGGTTAGCTCGATAATAGCTGAAACAGTATCTTCAACCTCTTTAGGGTTAATAAAATCGGTCATACCAAACTGTCTGGCTAGCGGTACTTTCGATTCGTTAAGGTCGATGCCCACAATTTTATTTGCACCCGCCAGCCTTGCGCCTTGAATAACATTCAGGCCTATACCGCCCAATCCAAAAACGACAACAT
>CBDUGR010000463.1:0-2357 GCA_965366515.1 uncultured Gammaproteobacteria bacterium
ATCTGGATGGAGACCAAGACCGCCAACCTCGAGGACGCCGAGATCTTCGCCGAGGCCATCCACGCGGTCTTCCCGGAGAAGATGATGGCCTACAACCTCTCGCCGTCCTTCAATTGGGACACCACCGGGATGACATTATGGAAACGCTGTTTCTGAATATGTTCCATGGAGGAAAACTCAAGGCTATGCCGCCTAAACTGTTGAGTGATGATGGAGCTAATATTGTTATACGGCCGCTGGCATATTGTAAGGAATCAGATATTGTTCAATATGCTGAACTTAAAGAATTCCCTATAATTCCCTGCAATCTGTGCGGTTCTCAGGACAACCTGCAACGACAGGTCATTAAAGAAATGCTGCAGAGTTGGGAAAAGCAGCACCCCGGCCGATTAGACGTTATCTTTACAAGTATTCAGAATGTCTCCCCTTCACAGTTGGCCGATCGTGCACTTTTTGATTTCGTAGGGCTGAAACAGGATAAAAGTACAGATTTGGCAAAGGAATTGAAGCTGGTAACCCTGTGAGAGTTGGTTAGTGATGGAGAATCTGTTCACAGAGTTGCCTGACAATGTGGCTGATGAGGTCGTTGAAGTAATCGCGACAGGACAACAGATTAGAATCGAACGTATTGTCTCAAACGGGCAGTCATCTCCGCCAGGTTTTTGGTATGACCAGCAGCAACATGAATGGGTGCTTTTGCTACAGGGAAATGCCAGTATTCAGTTTGCAGATAACAGCGAAATTGCCAGCCTCACCCCAGGTGATCACCTGAATATTAGTGCACATAGAAAACATCGCGTTTTATCGACTTCTTCGACTGAAACAACTATTTGGCTAGCAATCCATTATTGTTAGACATTGAAGATGATTCAAGACACCTTAAACTTAAACGAAAGGCCTTGATCTTAAACAGCATGAAGCTTTGATTGGGCTAGCCCGAATATTTCACCAGTTCGCCTAAAATAGCTCTGAAGTATCTCTGCCTATTGGCTTTGGGCCCAGCTGGCAAACTTTCAATCAGATTTAGACAAACAAATCCTGCCAATCCGCCAGGTCCGATACGCTGGAGCTATCTTTGAGTTCAATACCGCAGACAAAGGCATCCTCGTTTGGGTAACACCACTTTACTACACCATTTAGTAAATACTTCCCGGGACACCCCTTTATCTCAACCCACAATTCGAGGGTTGAGTCCAACGGCAACTGCTCGCTAGATACCAGCCTCATTCCGCTCGCAGAAACATCAAGCGTTTTGCAGGAGAGTGTAGTATCTACACGGCCAGAGGAGCTGGAGATGTCGAGAAATTTTAAAAACAATCTTTCTTCTCGAGGGCCGCGCAGATCGCCTCTCCTATCCCTTTCTCTTGTCACCATTCAGTAACTCCGTCAACTCAAAGAAGGTTTTAACTTTAATATAGGAACATCGAGTATAGGTATATCGAATATCGGCACCCATTACCAATAGTGAACTTCAATTAGATTGGAATCAAGTCCAATTACCAGCCCATCGTATCCTTAATAAATGGGATGGTGAGTTTTCGCATTGCAGCCAGGGAATGTCTATCCAGCGCCTCCAAAACTTCCAGCAGGTTTTCAACACCTCTGTCCGCTCTATTAAGGATGAATTGCGCTGCTTCTTCAGATAGCTGCAAACCCTTGAGCTTCGCCCGGTTTTCTAATAGTAATATTTTTCCACTATCGGTCAGGGGTAGAATCTGGTAAATCACACAGGAAGCTAGGCGGGAAACTAGATCTGGCAGCCTAAAACCCATAGATTGAGGTGGATTATCTCCAGCAAGTAACAGTGCACTACCGGTTTCTATCACTCTGTTGAAAAGGTGGAATAATGCTTCATTCCAGTGTGGCTGCCCAGCGATCAACTGCAGGTGATCAATACAAACAAGATCGACCTGTTCCATACCGTCAAGAATCGAAATATTTTCTTCAGAAAACTGCTCCATCGGCAGATAGACGCATGTTTTTCCAGAAGAAGCTGCCTGGTTGCAGGCAGCTTGAAGCAGGTGACTACAGCCGGTCATCTTTTGTCCCCAAAAGTAGAGCAACTGCACAGCACCTGGTTGCAGTTGTTTTTTGAGACTTGAAATGGCGTCCGCGTTACGATCTGGTACATACGTTTCAAACGAGTTTTCGGCTAAAACCTGGATGTTCAGAGGTAACTGGATTTGACTTGCCGCGCCTGTCGATTGGTCTTTCATGTAAGAGATCAGTTCTTTTGATTTTTGCAGCCAGCTAGTGCTTTGCGGCCCCAGGTTAAAATGTAATCCGCGCCGCTAATGGAACTGACAAAAAACACCAGCCATATTCCAGCTTGGAGCAGCTCCTCTCTGACGGGGATC
>CBDUGR010000464.1:0-2340 GCA_965366515.1 uncultured Gammaproteobacteria bacterium
TTCCGCAATTGAGGAGGCTGTAAATGCCATCACCAATACATCAAAGCCATCTAACATGTTAATAAACACGCAAATTCCGACTACAAAAACCTGTAAAGCTGACATACGACCTTCGTTAACAAACTGTTGAATCTGGTTTCTCATATGGGCTCTCATGAAGAATGATTGTTAGCTTAGTTTTGCCTCAGCGCGCAACTCCATTTTCTGGCGTGCTATAAAATATTTTTGCAATTTAGTCACCGCAATAACTTTCAATAGATACTGCAGTGCCGACATAATCAGTTACAGATACAAACCCCTAAATCATTTGTACTTTTCGTGATATCGTTGCTGAAAGAAAAAACCTGCTAGGAGGGAATAATTCGACTGATTCTATTGCCTGACACGGCTTGATTGTTTAGCAATCACCAAATCAAACGGAGCTAGGGGGCATATAGCAGGTAATGTGGCTGCCGAATGGCAGCCACATTACCTTATCGTTGCAAATCTTAGAACTCATAGGTAAAACTGACGAAGTATTCTCGTTCTCGTGCGTAGGCTACCTCTGCGTAACCAGCACCAGATGTTAGAGAAGAATTACCGGCTATCGGGTATAACTCATCAGTAGCGTTGTTCACACCCAGTACCAGCTTCCAGTTTTCAGCGTTTGGCTCGATAGCCACTAAAACATTCACCACCGTTTCAGCGTCATTTTGAGAAATCTCTTCGGTATTACCGGAATCAAAAAATTGATCATCGGTATAGGAGACATCCACCCGAGGGCTGATAACAAAACCATTATCCAGAGTTATGATATATCCGACACCCAGATTAGCCGAGATCTCTGGCGTATAGGGTAAAGTGTTATCAGTTGTTACTCCGGTGCTGCTACCCACAATCGATGAAACTTTATCAATGCTGGCATCCAGAAAGCCAATTCCACCTTCGATAATCCAGGATTCATTGGGCACATAAGTAAACTCCAGTTCCGCACCATCGATGGATGCCTCACCAGCGTTAAACAGGGTAGGCGCCAAAAAGATTCGATAAGTGAATTGAAGGTCTGTGTAGTCGGTGCTAAAAATAGCACCGTTGAGGCGCAGTGTATTATCTAGCAGATCGGCTTTAAAACCGATCTCCCAGGTTTCTGCTTCCTCCTCGTCAAACCCGTGCCGCTCATCAATCAATTGCGCATTCACCGAACCGGGCGCAGGCAGGAAGTTAAAGTGACTGTTCCAGCCGCCTCCCTTGAACCCCTGGGAGAAGCTGACATAGGTCATGAAATCTTCAGTCCATCGGTAACTAACGTTAGCCGACCCTGTGAAGGAATTAAAAGTCTCTTCGTAAAGCTTAACTGGAATGTACTTAACGGTTGGATTTGCATAGTTGAACAGGTCTGGTGTAGAACCTTTGGTATCTTCAGTATATCTAGCTCCCAACGTGAGTGAGAGGGCGTCGGACACATTGTAGGTCCACTGAGTGAAAATAGCCCAGCTATCATTCTCTATCAAGTTGTTATCACTATCCAGACGACCAGCCGGGTATGGAGGTTCCGACAATCCAACCGTAAGCACATCATCTATTTTCTCTTCAGAATAGTAGAGCCCTGCCACTCCAGTTAGTTGGTCCGTAGTATAAAGAAGTTGCAGTTCTTGACTTAACTGCTCCCCTTCACTTTCGTAGTCCGTGTGCAATATCAACAGAGGTGTATTATCAGCATCCCTGATACCCACCCAATCAATTTCACGATAGGCAGTAACTGACTTGAATGACAGCTGCTCGCTTAAGTCATAGTTAATATGGAAAGAAACACCCCAGTTTTCCATTGTGCTTTCAACGGGATGTGTACCATTGTTGGCAAATTTGCCCTTATTCTGAAAATCATTACCGCATCTCTCATCATCGATCATCGGTACGGCGGGCAAGCTTAAAAAATCAGGTAACCCTTGCAAAGCGGGGTCAGCGATAAAAGGTAATGGTCCCACGTCGACAAAACCCGGACAACCGGCTGTTGCACTGGCGACACGTTGTAGAGTCGCACTTTCTGTGGATGCCGCGAAAACCAAAGGAGACCCGTTCTCATCATTTTCCGTATAGTCGTATTGGAATTTAATTTCCAGCTCATCGGAAGGGGTCCAGACGAATTTACCCGTTGTGGTAATGGTATCCGTATCTCCCAGATCTTCACCGGTCTGTATTCGCTCAACATAGCCGTCCTGCACCTTCTTGCCGACTGTAAATCTGGATTTCAAGTTTTCAGAAAGCGGAATATCCACGCCGACAAAGGCTTCAATCATGTCATCATCGCCAAGGCCAAAACGCAAAGTGCCACCGAATTCATCACCCGGTTCCGTGGTGCTA
>CBDUGR010000465.1:0-2334 GCA_965366515.1 uncultured Gammaproteobacteria bacterium
GATTCTATACCAGGACGAGCATCTGCTACTCATCAACAAGCCGGGAACCTTGTTGAGTCTGTCGGGGAAACACCCTCTGAACAGGGATTCTGTTCATTTTCGGTTAGTGAAAGATTTTCCATCGGCGACGATGGTGCATCGCCTTGATTTTGGTACGTCAGGGTTGATGCTGGTGGCATTAAGTAAGCCGATTAATGGGCACCTTGGTAAGCAGTTTCAGGCGCGTACTGTGCGTAAGCGTTATACAGCGCTGTTGTATGGCCATCTATCGGATGATGAAGGCAGTATTGAATTTCCAATTGCGAAAGACCGGCCGAACTTCCCTTTGCAAAAGATCTGTTATGACACCGGCAAGCGGGCGGTGACGAACTATCAGGTGCTTGAGCGATTAGCGAAGCCCTTTGCGACGAAGGTAATCTTTACGCCAGTTTCAGGCCGTACCCACCAGTTGCGCATTCACAGTCGTGAAATAGGCCACCCTATTTTGGGTTGCGATCTCTATGCGACAGATGAGGCTTTCTTGATGGCGCCTCGTTTGATGTTGCATGCCACAACCCTTGAGTTTGACCACCCAGTGACCGGGGAAAGGATTAAGGGGGTTTGTCCCTGTCCGTTTTAGTCGGTAAGTTTATTTGAGTGAGATGGGAGGATTAGTATAAACCTATTGGTTTAAACTAGCAGGCTAGGGTTTGTTAAGACAAATATAAAAACGATAACCAACGGGATTAGAGTATGGAAGATAACGATTTTACAGAGGAAAACGAACTGGCTGCTACAGAAGACGCTGGACCTATGTTAACCGCTATCGAAGCCCGCGTGTTGGGTGCTTTGATGGAAAAGCAATTGACCACACCGGATGCCTACCCGTTAACGCTGAATAGCCTGGTGACAGCCTGCAACCAAAAAACCAGCCGCGAACCGGTAATGAAGCTTGAAAACGGTGCAGTGCAGCATTGCCTGAATCAGTTACGGGACAGGTCGTTAGTGGAAATTGAGTTTGGTTCGCGGGCGGATCGTTATAAGCAGCGTTTGAGTCGGACGTTGCATCAGAGTAAAGCTGAGCATGCAATTTTTGCAGTGATGATTTTACGCGGCCCGCAGACGGTGTCCGAGCTTTATTCGCGTACCCAACGCATGGTTGAGTTTGAAAGCCTGAATGATGTCGAAGAGCTGCTGGATAAGTTGCTGGGTCGATTGGAGCCGCTGGTTCAGAAAATGCCGCGTCAGTCAGGTATGCGTGAAGATCGGTATATGCACCTGCTATGTGGGGAGCCAGAGCCGATGGCTCATCAGCCACCCAGCCGGACAGCTGAGTCGCGAGATGAGTTGGAGGCGCGCGTTACAGTATTGGAAGGACAGGTTGCGTCTTTGCTTAAGGAGTTGGGACTTGATCAGGGTTAGATCAATCATTGGCAATCTTTATCATAGACTCTATTTTAAGATGTATCGGTAAAGCAGAGGATAATAGGATGCACGTATCATTAACACCGGAACTCGAAAGCCCTGTCAAAAGCAAGGTGAAAAGCGGTTTGTATAACTCTTCCAGTGAAGTGGTGCGTGAGGCGCTGAGGGTATGGAATGAGCAGCAACAATATCAAAAGAAAATGGAAGTGTTGCGCACTAAGCTTGAACTCGCCGAACAAAGCCCTTTAATGGATGATTTTTCAATGGATGATTTGATCAAAGAGCTGGACAATGAGAAGCAGGACGCATGGAAGCAGGTTCAAACTGCATCAAACAGCCAAAAACGACCTTAAGAAAACAGGACGGTATACATTAAAAAATTACGGTCGGATACAACGCAATAAGCATCTAAAAGATCTTGAAGAACGCTTTGAACTATTGGGGAAAAATCCAGGTTTTGGCAGGCCCCTTGATGACATCAAAGCGGGCTATCATTGCAGCAACTACGCAAAGCATATGGTGTTCTACCGCATCAAAAAGGATTTTGTAGAGATTCTTGCCGTCCTGCATAGCAGTATGGTGCCGGAGCAGCATCTGAAGTGTTTTATATTTATTGTCGCCCTATTGGAAATTTCTAATCGGTTGGGGCCGAGTTCTTAATAAAGTGATTTCGGCTGCCAAATGCAAATATCCCATTGACGCTCAGCGCTACCAATCATTTTTAGATAAGAGTGGGATGGTTTTTATAAGCCGAGAAGGCTTTTACTATATAGCCCACTTTTCGATAGAATGGAGCAATTGGTTTAATTGAATGCCAAGGACATCTGAGGAAATACCAGTTTGAATCGGGTTTTTTCTTGATGTTAATGGGAAAACAATGGCTAAAATCCCCTCTAATCTTATTAGCACCTTTGTTAGCTACCGGTCCAG
>CBDUGR010000466.1:0-2333 GCA_965366515.1 uncultured Gammaproteobacteria bacterium
GGGACTTTTACGTCGATGCCAAACTCCGCTGTTCCGTCTGTTTTTGCCAGCGTATCTTTTCGTTTGACCGGTTTGCCGATATAACGGAATTCCGATTTTATTTTTAGTGGAGGTGATTCAGGAACCGGCAGTGTGGCGGCTATCTCAGCTAATTGGCCATAGCTCAGCGAGCGTCCCGAGATTTTGTGGCGTACCTGTCCATTATCGGTATCCAGTTCGGCCAGCGGCACGTCGAGTACCTGAGCCCCTGCCTGCAACAGCATCGCCCGGGCAGCAGCCCCGACTGTTCGCATCAGCTCATAGCTTGAGCGAACACTGCGACTGCCTCCAGTATAGCGCTGGGTGCCGCCGAACATAATTTTGTACTGATCGCCATGAGGTGCCTGGGTGACTTCGATACTATCCAGATCGATATCCATCTCCTCTGCAACCAGCATCGGTATCGAGGTGTAAGTTCCCTGGCCCATTTCAATGAAAGGGTTATAAAAGGTTACTTTTCCCTCCGGGTTCAGATTAAGAAACGCGGTGAGCGCAGAGGCTGCCGGGTTTTCAAATGCAAGTGCTTTGCGTGAGCCGAGGGGTAACAGAAATGCAAGCGTTAGCCCGCTTGCACTACCTGACAGGAACTGACGCCGTGAAAGTTTTTTTATCTGATTCATACAGCCCCCGCTTTAGTTTCGACGAGCGAGCGGATCGCCTGTTTGATTCGAACATAGCTGCCACAACGACACAGGTTGGTCATGGCCTGTTCGATGTCCCTGTCATTGGGCGAAGGATTTTCAGCCAGCAATGCTGCCGCTGACATGATCTGACCTGACTGACAGTATCCGCACTGCGGTACATCAATTTTACGCCAGGCCTCCTGGACCGGATGTGCCACGCCATTTTTTGACAGGCCTTCGATGGTGGTGATTTTTTTCCCAACAGCAGCACTCACCGGTAAGGTGCACGATCGTACCGCAATACCATCGATATGGAGGGTGCAGGCGCCACATTGTGAAATACCACAGCCGAATTTGGTCCCGGTCAGCCCAATAGAATCTCTGATTACCCAGAGTAATGGTGTGTCTGGCTCGATATCAATCTCATGTTCAGTGTCATTTATATGCAGTTTAATCATACCGACCACCTATGATTGAGAATATATAATTTGCATGCCCGGAAATTTCTACTGCCTGATCGCCAGAGATAAGCAGATTTTTTTATCGAGCAGAGATAGCTATGACCTGATCTGAGTCAATCCGTTCACAGAATTAATCCACGTAGTTGTAGACCAGATAGCGGGCCACCAGAGGTTTCAGGACCTCCTTTTTAACACGGTTGTGGATTGGGTGATTCTGATAAGTGGCTAGTGCCTGTTGATCCTTCAGAACAATGGTCAAAGCCACATCAAAAGAGTCATCGACTACATTTCGATCACTTGGGAAGGTTCTGCCTGCGCTGATGGCTACCACACCCGGACTTTCCTTGAGCGACTTTGTTCCGTCGATAAGCGCCTGTTGGCCATCTGTTGCGCCAGGATCTTTTAGCCAGGCGATCACCACATGGTAGATGTAACCTTTTTCAGATGATGATCCTGTCAGGTTGCTGCATCCCAGACAACAGAGCGTTAAACAGATGATAAAAAGAGATTTGAGGTGGTTTTTCTTCATGTGGCTAGTCCATTAATTTATTTAAAGTTTGATAAAGGGTTGTACCCAGATTAAGAACGGCTTGATGTTGGTTTTTATCGCGCAAGGTGCCGTCCTGAGAAAAGGCGGAAGCGGCGCCGGGTATTGCCTGTTGCCCCGGTAACACGTTGATTGCCAGATTATTGAGTAGCATCCTGAGAAATACCAGGCCACGCAAGCCACCCAGACCTCCGGGGGAGGTAGCCATGATAAGGGCAACTTTACCGCGGTAGGCGAGTAGCGGTTGCTCTTCCTCAGTTTCTGAGCGCGATGCCCAGTCCAGAGCGTTTTTCAGTAACGGGCTGAAGGCGCTATTGTATTCAGGGGACGAGATAAGAAAGCCGTCACTCTCTACCAACAACTGCTTGAAAGCGCGCGCTTCATCAGGCAGTCCCTGAGCTTGCTCCAGATCCTGATTAAATATAGGCATTGGGTAATCTGCGAGGCTGATCAGCTTCACCTCAGCACCCGCTTGCTCGGCACCAGTTGCGGCAATGGTTACCAGTTTCTGGTTAAAGGACTGGCTGCGTGCACTCCCGGAAAAAGCGAGTATTTTTGGCATAACAATACGCTCCCTTTTTGATTATTTCACACCTTTACTTTTGATTTTGAGCCAGGATTCGATCAAGCGCGTTGGCGAATGACTGTCGGTCGTTTTTACCA
>CBDUGR010000467.1:0-2317 GCA_965366515.1 uncultured Gammaproteobacteria bacterium
ACCAAGCCCGTTATAGAACACAAAAGCTTATCCATATTGTTTGCAACTTCACCTGATTGAAGATCAACAACGCCTTCATCCTTAAACAAATGATGTCGTATACAGTTTTGACTGACGTATAAAGGCGTAGTGGAAAAACTGACATCTTCAGTATGTCGATACTTAGGATTGCCGTCATCCCAATAGCCCTTTATGTTGGTATAACCACGTAATTTTGGCATTGCATGATTGTTAATCTTTGTATCCTTACCATCTTGAGTTGTCATTAGATTGGGAGAACCATTCCAATTCACAACACCATGCCCTTTGGCAATAATTTTAAAATCAACGCTTTTAATACCCGTTACTTTTTCCATGGCTTAGTCCTTTTGGTTGTTTAACTGCTTGATTGAAATTGCTCCGATGGGCTGTTTTTCACAAACCCCGTAGTAAATCGCTTCGCTATGCCTAGCCTGTTCTCCCCCCACTGCCAGGAGATCATTTGGTGTATAACTTAAGTAGATTGGTGATTCAGGGTCTATTGCTTCGTTGAGCAATATAAAATCTTTATAAGCCTTCTTTTCCCCCTTTATGTTGTGATGCTTTTTCATCATATGAGCAAGCAAATTCCCGGAGCTATTTCCATAGCCCTGAATCTGATCTGTAGAGGCTGTCAAATTATCAATTTCGTCAGTTTCTCTAATGGGTATTTCATACGCATAATCCTCCAAGAACGACAAAGAGGGATATGCATCAACATCACAAACGGCCAATTGTACAAAACGACTATCACCTCTAAGCGAACGCTTGCTAATTTTTTTGCGCTGCTTTTTACCTTTTTTGGGCTTTACGATCACTTTGGGCTCAGCAACCTTATCGGTGATTAAAGCGGCACTTTTTTTCATCGCGGCGATGAGGTCTTGCTCAATTAAATTCAGCGCACTCGAGTCACTATAAAATTGCCTATATATGCCATAGATTTCTGGGAGAGTTAGTACTTTTTCTCCATCAGTCGTTGCTTCACTCAAAAACTCATACCATGCTCTCGTTGACGCCAAGCTATTACTATTTGAAAGAAACCGAGCTAGCGCACCTATACCTTTGCCTTCACGCAAAGTATGTGGAACGGTGATTCGATATTGATTTACTTCCTCTTTGTTCATTCCAAACCGGTCTAACCGCCCCAGACGTTGTAGATTATTCTCGGCAGTGGTAATTTCAGATACCATGTGATCACAACTAATATTGAGCGATGCTTGCACGATTGGCCCACTTCTCAGTAGATCGTATTGGCCGGTGCCATCACGCTTAAAGGTTTCAAATACCAACTCGAAGAGTTTCTGTTTATCACTTTTTTTAAACTTTGAATGAAGTAGCAGAGCATTTTCATTCTGCTGATTTTGGATGAAGCTCTTCTGAGCCGTTATTGCTGTGTTGCTAATAACGAATGTGGTTGCTTTCTGAGCCCTATACAAAGGGTTATTCGCATCCTGTAGGGTTTCATCATAGGACTCAAAAATAAACTGATAGTGGCTTGTATTAAACGATGGCATTTCTACCACGTCGTACTGCGAATCCAGGCCGAGAATTTTCTCTAGATAAAGGTAATGCGGTGTGGCTGAGACGAGCAGCGCATTGGCACCAGAAGCCAGCTCTTTTCTCGAGGTAACCAATTCGGCAAAAAGCAGATTGAACGCAGGCATACTGATATATTCGTGGTATTCATCAAACACCACATGAGCACTTAGATAGTTCAGTAGACGATCAGCCTGCGAGTGACTGATCACGCTATTAAGGATTTGATCGATGGTAGTAATGACTACATCGCCAGTAAAATACTCATTTTCGGCGGTAATATTTTGATAACTATTCATACATTTGAATTCACCGGTATGGAGCTCAACCTTGGCATCAGGTAAGTAAGGGTTGTCGCTACTGCTCAGCTCAGCAAACAGGCCCTGACAAATTTGAATCCGCGGACAAACCCAAATCACCTGCTGTGCTCCGCGCAGCCTTGCCCACTCTAATGCGATCTTGGTTTTCCCACAGCCAGCGGCTCCGGCCAGCACTTTGACATATTGTGTGTCTTCAGCCAGCTTTTGCGCCACCTCTCGTTGTTTCTGGGTGCGCTCAGTATCTGGAAATAACTTCAAGCATTCATCAATATGCTCTGTGAGTACACTTTCAGGTATTAGCTGATTCTCTAACTGCTCATCTACAAAGGTACATAATGCTTTACCTTGGATGACACTATTCAGTTCACCAGCAGTCAAGGACGATATCCATCGGTCAGCTGTTATCAAACAAGCTCTGATTTCGTTGTTATGGGCATTAACAA
>CBDUGR010000468.1:0-2316 GCA_965366515.1 uncultured Gammaproteobacteria bacterium
ATACTCCAGAGCCAAACGTTCAACTTCGCTGAAAGAATTTGTTGGCTCATCAAGTTGCGCGATCTTTTCTTCCGTCAAACCATGTTCTGCACCCTGCAGAAGACGTGCGTTTAGTCACGTAAAACAATCGTTGTGACGGGCAATTTTCAGACGCACCAGTTCAATTAACTCTTCTGGAATTGAGGTGCCCGGAGTGGTCATAAATGTCTCAACTTTTGTACCCTGCAATTCCGGGTTCTTAGCGACCAGACTGTTAACCATGCTACGCACTTCATTGTACGCTTCCAGAGGGAATTTATCCGGTAGCGTGCGCACGTCCATATAGATAACACAGTTATCCGGGGTACGCGCACCGCGCCAGGACCAACCACCTTCTATCGCGGAAACATTCACCTTGGGCTGAAAGCCATCGGCTAAAGTATTACGCTCTTGATAATCAGGAATCCACTCATGTATGGCATCCAATAACTTACGCGATTTGTTAATAGCATTCTTATCCACATCTGACCATGCGGTGTGAATCAAGTGGCCAGGTACAGTAATTTTTACCCAGCAACTACCACAATGCTGGCCGATCAACATTAAATTGGTCGGCTCACCGAGAATACAAAAATCAGCAATCGCACCATGAGTGATAGCAAATTTAGTACCCACTCCGTAACCCTGATACATTGGGCCTTCATGATCATTAACGGGCGCTTTCTCAATTTCTCCAGCAACACCGGCAATCACTACATCACCACCCAGCTTGATTCCAGCCTTTTGAATACACTCAGAGGCCGTGATGTAGGTGGCCATCGCGCTCTTCATATTAAAAGAGCCCATGCCATAGATCCACTCGTCATCAACCAGCGTACCTTTACACTGATAACCCAATCCGCGATGCGCCTGTTCGGGACCAAAAGAGGTATCCAGGTGTCCATTAAACATCAATGACTTACCACCACCCTGACCCTGCCAGCGACCTACTGCGTTATAACGCTCGTCACCAATGGGTTGCAATACGGAATCATAATTGGCTTCACCCAGCATTTGATGAACTGCTTTGGCGCAATCGCCTTCATAACCTGTTGGACTGGGGATATCCACCAGATCCATCACCATCTTGATTAACCGGTCACGATCAATCTGCTCAACAGCCTTGGCGACAAGATTCTTATCTACCGTTGCCATACTCTTTTCCTCAATAAATTTTGAAACGCTGCCGCAACGCTTTTAGAGCGATACGGCATTACGAACTGATTTACTCAATAATAGGAGTGACCAGATGGCCCAGTTTCTCAACATAGCAATCAACCACATCACCCGGCTTGAGCCATTGCGGGTTTTCCTGTCCGGAAATAACGCCCGGAGGGGAACCGGTAGAGATCACATCGCCCGGCTCCAAGGTCATTTCAGACCACCAGGATACCAACTGCTGTATGTTATAGTGCGTCTCGCTGGTATTGGCTTTCTGATGAGTATTGCCATTTACCTTCAATTCCATTGCCAGGTTGTTAACGTCTTCGATTTCGTCCAGTGTTACCAGCCAAGGACCTAGCGGGCAGGAGCCGTCAAAGCTTTTACCCATCAGGATAACCTTGTTAGCGTGTTCCCGTGCTTGAATATCACGCGCAGAAACATCGTTAAAAATCGTTAGACCTGCGACGTAATCCAGCGCTTCTTCAGGGGTCACGCACTTGGCTGTTTTACCGATAACAATACCCACTTCAATCTCATGGTCCAGTTGCTGGGTAAAACGGGGAATACGAATACCTTCGTTGTTCGCCACAATACAGGACGGTGCCTCCAGGAATCCGGTAGGATGTTCAAAATGGAAATCACCCCACCCATGATCCTTCCACTCAGGGGCCTGCCACTCTGTCAGCTCGGAAAGGTGGGCATCGAAGTTACAGGAGGTATGGATAAGCTTTCCGGGACGAACCGGCGCTTTCTGCACCACTTCTTCTTCCTGATACAGACAGTTGCCTGAACAGCTTTTGACATCTTTTTCTGCCAGCGCCTTACGTGCACGCTCCATGTTGGCTTCGCCACCATTTAAAAATTCGACCATATTATTCGGTAACTCGCCGCCAGTAATAGCGACCAGATCCACATACCCGTCTTCGGTGTAAGCCCCGATGGTCTGTGCACCCGTTTCTTTAATTTGAAAGGTTACTAACTTCATTACTTTAGGTTCCTTTTAATGGGTTACCAACCCCGGCGGGTAAGCCGGAATTGCCATGATTCGCAGTGTGTTTCAATCAATCGTCAAACCTGCGGACCCATGCCCGCAGACTGACCCTGAATATTATTGGCCGATTAAGAAGCTGGTTT
>CBDUGR010000469.1:0-2311 GCA_965366515.1 uncultured Gammaproteobacteria bacterium
GAGAGAAAATGATAAGTCGGCGAATCACAAAATTTATTGTGGCTTTAGTAGGTTTGTTGGTATTTATTACTGCTTGTGGTGGTGGGACAACAGCTGAGGTGCCAGCCGAGGAATCTGTTGATCAGGAGCAAGAAACGGCCGTTGAAGAGTCAGAAACGGTAGATACAGGGGCAGATGAGTTTACAGAGCTTATAGTAGGAGTCGGGGCAGATGGCTATCGCCTGGAAGGAGATGGTGCCGACTTGGGCATTCGTCCGCCTGGTCCCGCCAATATTACGGAGCCGCTGGTTCGCATCACTTCAGACTATGAGATAATTCCCTGGCTGGCAGAAAGTTGGGAACAGTTGGATGAAACGACCTGGCGTATTAACATCCGCCAGGGGGTGAAGTTCCACAATGGTGACGACTTTAATGCCGAGGCAGCCAAATGGTCTATTGATAAATCAAATCGCTGGTTTCCGCTATTCCCCCCAGAGGCAGTGACAGTAGTGGATGAGTTTACGCTAGAGATCATCACGACACGGCCGTGTTGGAACCAATCCCATTGGTACCGGTCCTTTTATGCTGGATGAATATCAACAAAATGAGTTCTTGCGTGTTGTTAAATTTGATGATTACTGGGGCGAAACGGCAAAATTGGATGCCATCACCTTACGTTTTATTCCTGATAATGGAGCGCGAGTACTAGCGTTACAATCAGGTGATGTAGATATGATTTTACCGGTGCCGCGTGATAATGTACCTCAAGTAGAGGCATTGTCAGATGTAAACCTTTACGTTTCGAAACCAATTGGATATTGGGCTATTTACTTTGCCACCAAGAACCAAGTATCTCCCTTCGACACGTTGAGCGATGTACGCCTGCGACAGGCAATTAATTATGCTATCGACCGAGAAACCATAGTTAGTCAGGTCTTTGATGGCTATGCTGAAGTGGCTGTGAGCCTGACGCCGCCGACGGTGTCGGCAGAAATTGACCAAAACGTTACGGGATTTACTTATGACCCGGATAGGGCGCTGGAACTCTTTGCCGAAGCAGGTTGGACGGATAGCGATGGCGATGGTGTGCTGGATAAAGATGGCGAGCCGCTCTCGTTAACGTTGGTGTCTGGCTTCCCCCCGGCAGAGGAAGCGAAACCGCTGCCGGAGGTAATTCAAGGACAGCTTAAAGCCGTTGGCGTAGACGCACAACTGGTGGAATTCAATGATGTGGGGGCTTATTATGATTTCATTATTGACAGTGGTGAAACGCATATGATCATTGAGAGCGGCTCCTGGAACACCCCTGATCTATCCTTTTTGACTTTCACCGTTTTCTGCGGCTGCAACCCGGAAGGCGAGGCAATTTTGTATGAGCGGTTCTGGCTCAACGAGGAGTTTGACCAGGGCGTAATGGATTCGCAAGGTGCAGCTGACGCTGCCGGAGCCACGGCCGCGGCAGTACGCTCGGCGCAGGTGATGGTAGACGACTTCACAGGTGCAGCCCCCATCGCGTATGTGCCCCAAATTGGGGCGGCTTATTCTTACGTGAAAGGATTAGAGGTACATCCATCGAATTACAGTCAGGCCTGGAATTTGGTTTCCATTGAGCGGTAAGTACAAGCGTATCTATGGCCACTTACATCCTACGCCGCCTGCTGCTACTAATCCCGACGTTGCTCGCGATTTCCCTTATCAGTTTTAGCCTGATCCACCTGGCGCCTGGCGATCCGGCATTGGTGGTACTGCGGGCACAGGGAGTGCAGCAAATTAGTGAGGAGAATTTGGCGCAGGTGCGGCAGGAGATGGGGCTGGACGATCCGTTTCTGATCCAGTTTGGCCGCTGGTTGGGCCGTACCTTGCAGTTGGATTTTGGGACATCGGTTCGTACCGGCAGCCCGGTGAGCGAGCTGATTTTTACGCGGCTGCCGGCGACGATTGAGTTAACGGTCGTTAGCCTTTTCCTGGCATTACTGATTGCGTTGCCGGTGGGAATGTTAACGGCCGTCAAACAACACAGCTTCATAGATCACGCGGGTCGAGTTTTCGCCTTTATGGGCGCTTCAATACCCGGTTTTTGGCTCTCCTTACTGCTTATTTTCGCCTTTGCTGTCAAATTAAGCTGGCTACCCGCGCTGGGCTATGGCGAACCAAAGCATCTTGTTCTCCCGGCTCTTGCCCTCAGCCTGGGCATTGCCCCAACCTATGCCCGTCTGCTGCGCATCCTGCACCACGAAATATTAATCAATATCGTGGGTGGACGACCTCTGCCCAACTTTCTTGTTTATAATAAACCGTGGTATATGGATGCGGCAATGATGGGTATGGTATT
>CBDUGR010000470.1:0-2303 GCA_965366515.1 uncultured Gammaproteobacteria bacterium
TTGACATTTTTGGGAGCCGGTATAAATTTAAGTTAAGCGCAGTTGTAATGCGTCAAAAATTTGAATCACTCTTTCTAGCTAAACTTACAATAAGCGGAACCGAATGCGCAGAGAAATTAAAGTACTGATTATCGATAATGACAGTCAACGGCGTCACGACCTGAAGGTGATCCTGGATTTTCTAGGTGCTTTTAGTATCGAAGCCGATTCGGCTGACTGGAAACCTCGGGCGCAGGATGGTTTTACCAGTAGTATTGAAGTTGTGGCTGTTATGTTAGGAGGGATTGAGCAGGATTTTGACCTCGAAACGGTTTTGGCGGATTTGAATGCCTGGGATGCGGGAGTACCGGTGCTGATGCTGGATGATCGCGAGATTGCATCTGCTATGGATGTGCAATTGCGCAGTATGGTCATTGGGCATGTGGAAATGCCGATGAGCTATAACCAGTTGCTGGATAGTCTGCATCGTGCTCAGTTGTATCGGGAGCAGTATGAAAACATGCGTTCGCGTGGGAAAAATCGTGATTTAGAGCTGTTCCGCAGTCTGGTCGGTGATAGCGAATGTATCAAAAGCGTTCGTAAACTTATGGCACAGGTTGCAGATAAGGATGTGAGTGTGATGATCACAGGCGAATCTGGCACCGGAAAGGAGGTGGTGGCACGTAATCTTCACTACAATTCAAAACGCCGGCAAAAACCTTTTGTACCGGTGAACTGTGGTGCTATTCCTGCGGAGCTGTTGGAGAGCGAACTGTTCGGTCATGAGAAAGGTGCGTTCACGGGCGCGATCAGCAGTCGTCCCGGGCGC
The DNA here is from genome assembly GCA_965366515.1 of uncultured Gammaproteobacteria bacterium. GTDB lineage: Bacteria > Pseudomonadota > Gammaproteobacteria > Pseudomonadales > IMCC2047 > JAJFKB01. The sequence continues at coordinate 809 of CBDUGR010000470.1, forward strand.
TTTGAAATGGCTGAGGGAGGTACGCTGTTTCTGGATGAAATCGGCGATATGCCGCTCAATATGCAGGTTAAAATTTTACGTGTATTGCAGGAGCGGGTTTATGAGCGGGTTGGAGGGACGCAAACGCTTAAGACCGATGTGAGGGTGATTGCGGCCACCCATAAAGACCTGGAACTGATGATTGAAGAAAACAGTTTTCGCGAAGATCTGTATTATCGGCTCAATGTTTTTCCGGTTGAGATGCCGGCTTTGCGCGATCGCGTAGAGGATATTCCATTATTGCTCAATGAGTTGATACAGCGATTAGAGGCAGAGGGTCGAGGTTCGGTAAAATTTAACAGTGCGGCTATTCAATCTCTATGCCGTCACAATTGGGCAGGTAACGTCAGAGAATTAGCCAATCTGATCGAACGATTGGCGATCACCCATCCGGATGCGGTAATTGGTGTTCAGGATCTGCCGGAAAAATTCAGGTATTTGGATGTGTCAGACGAAGACATGGAAGAGCGTTTTTTTCTGAGCGAACCGACTCTGGCTGAACCGGAGTTATCGCTCCCCAATCAGGTATTGTTACCCGAAGCGGGTATTGACCTGAAAGATTATCTGTCGTCACTTGAGAGAAATCTGATTGAGCAGGCATTAAATGATACCAATGCCGTCGTTGCCCGGGCTGCTGAGAAACTGGGTATTCGACGTACCACATTGGTTGAAAAAATGCGCAAACTGGGTATCCAGAAAGACTAGGAACCCAACGCAATTTAGTATTAACAGGCTCTGGCTTCAAGCCGGCACAGAGGTGCTGGCGTTCCCGCAAGAAACCAGCATTCCGCTGATCTCGCCATTCGATTATCCACGATGTCAAATTACCGCCCCATTCTCCATGCGAAACAGATTATGTAAGCCATTGATTGGTTTTGATATTTATTCTAATTAATTGATTAGTCAAATCAGGCACATTCTTTGCAGCACAAATCCCAATAGTCCAAAACGTCAGGATCTTGTCGCTTCTTCCACTGATTGGAATCCGTGGCAGAGTTTAAGGAATTTGCATGACTGCACTAACAGAAAGAACATCAGCAGAAACAGCATTAGCAGAAATAGCACTCGCTCAAAATCCAGCATCTGCACCGAAGGTGGTGGTGAGCCGGTTGTATGATGGCAGCGGAGCCGCAGAGTGCCAGTTATCAGATCAACAGAAATTGAAAACTGCGTTTGAGTCGTTTAACCAGATTTCAGGACAGCTAACGGGTGCTTATCAGGCTCTGGAACAGCAGGTGAAGGATCTCACTGCTCAACTGCTTGAGGCTGATGCAAGACACCAGGCCGAAGTGGCTAACAAAGAACTGGTCACGGGCCGTCTGGAAGGATTGCTGAATATTCTGCCTGTCGGTGTGGTTGTGCTGGACGTGCGCGGTGGTGTACAGCAGTGTAACCCGGCGGCGATTGATTTACTCGGTGAGCCGTTGCTCGGAGAGCGGTGGCTGGAAATTATTCA
>CBDUGR010000471.1:0-2301 GCA_965366515.1 uncultured Gammaproteobacteria bacterium
GTTGTCGCTTTACTCGAGAGCTCGGATGAGGCCTGGACTTCAAATGCCATTAATATTCAACCCGATTTCAACACTCATACCCAATTTGGTTTTCCTGTCGGTGATGAGCAACACAGGCAACTGTTGTCGGTATTAGTGGAAGGCCGATTTAATTCTTTCTTTAAAGATAAACCTTCACCGTTAACTGCTGAAGATGAAGAACCTGAAGCGAATATTGACAGCATGGCAGCAGATGAAGCGGATCAAAGCGAGCAAGAGGAAACCGAGCCGGAACCGGTTATTAGCCGGTTGATTGATCGCTCGCCAGTATCCGCACGTATAATTCTGTTTGCTTCGAACACTTTTTTGGCGGATGAAATACTAAGTTTAGTGACGACCGGGCTAGGCACACGCTATCTTAATCCAGTGGAATTGATAGAGAATGCGGTCGACTGGTCCCTGGAAGATCGTGATTTGTTAGAAATCCGGGGCCGTGCTCAATTTTCTCGCACGCTTAATCCGCAAGTACAGGAAACACAAGTATTCTGGGAATATCTCAATTATGGTCTGGCGTTATTGGGTCTGTTGTTGATCTGGCTGATTCGTTGGCGGATAAATAAACAGGCGCGATTACGCTATGCGGCAATACTTGGTACGACAGAATAAAGGGATAATAGAACAATGAAAAAATGGATTGTTTTACTCTGTGGAATGCTGGTAGCGCAACTGGTAATGGCCGTTATTGTGCATGTATCAGGCGATGAATACGGTGCTTACGAGGCTGATGAAACATTGTTGACTTTTGATGTGGATGCGGTAGACCGTATTCTAATTGAAGATGGTTCAAATAGTGTGGTGTTGACAAAGCAGGTGGGAAAATGGGTTTTGCCAGAACATGATAATTTTCCAGCTGATCAACAAAATGTAACGCAATTATTGGACAAGCTAGCCGCGATGAAAAAAGGGTGGCCGGTAGCGACGACCAGTAGTGCGCCCCGGCGTTTCAAGGTTGCTGAAGATGAATTTGAACGTAGACTGACGCTTTTAACAAATGATGATACGTTGGCTCAACTCTATATTGGAAATTCCCCGGGGTTCCGTAAAGTGCATGTGAGAAATGCGGATGATGATGCGGTATTTTCAGTCGCTTTTAATCCCTGGGAAGCCGGTGCCGATTCAAGCGACTGGATTAACAAAAATATTCTCACATTTTCTACTGAAGATTTGTTACACGTAGAAATGTCCGAATTTGAGTTGCAACGCGAAGACGATGAACTGCGGTTGACTGATCTCACTGATCAAGAGGAAATGAATGAGCAACAGGCTCAGATGCTGGTAAATAGTTTGTCCGGCTTGCAGGTTGAATCGTTACTGGACAACACTGATAAGATCGCAAGTTTACCGGATGATGCCGACTTAATCGTTAACGTGGTGCTGAAGCCAGATGAAATGTTAGTTTATCGTTTTTTCAAACCGGACGAAGAGCCGCATTATATTGTTATACGCTCAGATTTCGATCACTATTTCGAGATTGCTGAATTTCATGTGAATACAATCAAGGAGGTGACGCGTGACCAGCTACTTCAGGTTGAAGCTGAGGATGCATCAGACGAATTTACTACGGATGAGGCGGGTGATTCGGATGCTGCTTTTAATGATTAGAAACACGACTCACTTCGTTCATTTAGGCTTAGTAAATGACCATTAACCAAACAGCAAGAGAAACATTCTCTGGATTACAACAGTATATTGAACAGCGCATCGTTGGTCAGCAGCAGTTGGTGCAACGTTTGTTATTAGCGCTGTTATGCGATGGTCATTTATTATTGGAAGGCGCACCAGGGCTAGCTAAAACTCGGGCAATTAAAACATTGGCTAACGGTTTAGAGGCTGATTTTCATCGGATACAGTTTACCCCGGATCTATTGCCGGCGGATTTAACCGGCAGCGATGTTTATCGGCCAGATGATGGCTGTTTTCATTTCAACCGGGGACCGGTATTTCACAATTTGATTCTTGCAGACGAAATAAATCGTGCGCCTGCCAAGGTTCAATCCGCGTTATTGGAAGCAATGGAAGAGCGCCAGGTAACCGTTGGTGCGGCCAGTTATCCTTTGCCACACTTATTTTTGGTGATGGCAACACAAAACCCGATCGAACAAGAGGGCATCTATCCTTTGCCAGAAGCGCAACTTGACCGGTTTTTGCTGCATGTGCGTGTAAATTATCCGGATAAGCAGGCAAGCCATGAAATTCTGGCGCTGTCACGGCGGGAAATGCAAGCCAAGATCTCTCATCAACTTGATTCAATGGACATTGCAG